>CALDQK010001122.1 GCA_937911525.1 uncultured bacterium | reverse complement strand
GATCCCGATCCCGGTCCCGATCCCGATCCCGGTCCCGATCCCGATCCCGGTCCCGATCCCGATCCCGGTCCCGGTCGCCGCTGCGCTCCTTGCGAGCCTTCTTGGGCGCCTCCTCGGGCGGGTCCTCGTGCACGGGGGCCGGCTCGCCGCTGCCGTAGCGCTCGAACCACTCGTTCTCGCGGTTGAGGGCGTAGGCGGTGAAGTGCTCGCCGGGCTTGTACTTGTCCTCGATCTTGCGCTTCTCCAGCAGGCCGCAGGCGATCGCCTCGCTGAGCAGGCGCTCGGCCGCCTCAAAGCTCTTCTCGGGGAAGTCCAGCTTGCGGACCGTGGTCTCGCGGATGTACTTGAAGTTCAGGTAGCGCTTGCGCTGCTCGAGGGACTCGAGCAGCGGCACGAGCTTCTCGATCCCCTCGAGGTCGGTCGGCTCGACCGGGGGCATCGGGATCACCTCGGCCTCGCTGGCCACCTCGCTCAGGGCCTCGGCCTGGGCGCCCTCGACGCCGAGCACGATCACTTCCTTCTGGAACTTGGTCCGGACCAGGCTGACCAAGCGGGCCAGCGCCGGGTCGGCGCTCGCGATCAGGATCAGGTCCGCCTCGGGTCCGTCGTCGCGGAACAAGAGCTCGATCACCTGAGCCATGAGCTCGTAGGGGACGAGGTCGCGCACGACCTCTCGCCGCCGGCCGCCGGAGAGCCGCTCGCGGCTGACCTGCACCCGCTCGACCTCGGCCTCCTCGAAGCCCTCGGGGTAGTAGCTGGGCACGTCGTCCCAGTCGGCGAGGGCCACCGCCTGGACCAGCTTTCCGTGGGCCTCGGCGCAGGCGCGCAGCTGCGCGGCGTCGACGGGGCGATGGTGCAGGCTCCGCAGGGTGTGGTGAAGAGAGGGCACGTCGGCGAAGAGCGCGACGAGGGGCTTCTTCTTTCTAGGCACGCAGCTTTGACTCCTGGCTGAACCTAGGATTCGCTGGGTCGACCGCCCGTGCGATCGCTGACCAGGACCGCCTCAACGAACTCGTCGCACCCAACCCCACATCCCGAGGGATCAATGAGGTCGGCTCACACGGCTTCGGATCGTTCGCAGCGGTCGAGAGTCGATCTGGGGCGGACGCCGGCTCTTCGAGCAGCAATGGCGTGCCCCGCGACCCTCTGTTGGCACGATAGCGGATCCCCCTCGCCAGCGGAAGCAATATTCTGGGCCCATGGAGCTCCACACCCTCTCCCAGATCGTCCCCCGCTACCGCGCCGTGTTCTGCGACTCCTACGGAGTCCTGCGCGACGCCCACGGCCTCCTGCCCGACACCCGCGCCGCCCTGGCCTACCTGGCCCAGGTGGGCTGCCCCCTGTGGGTGATCACCAACGACGCCAGCCGCCCCGCCCGCGAGCTGGCCCCGCCCTTCGCCGGCGCCGTGGCCCCCGAGCGCTTCGTCAGCAGCGGGCTCGTCCTCAGCCGCCACCTGCGAGAGCGGGCCTCGGCGGGGGTGGTCGCCTACCTTGGCCCGCCCTCCTGCGCCGGGCTCCTGGTCGACGCCGGGGTCGAGCACGCCCGCCTGGTCGAGCTCGAGAGCCTGGACGAGGTGACCACGATCGCGCTGATGGACGACGAGGACTGGGACTGGACCCGCGAGCTGAACCGGATCGTGAACCGCGGGCGCCGCTACCCCGAGCTCGAGGTGCTCCTCCCCAACCCGGACCTCGTCTACCCCATCGGCGACGAGGTCCGCCTCGCGGCGGGCGCCCTCGGCGCCCTGCTGGGCGAGATCCTCCCGCGCGCGCCGCGCAGCTTCGGCAAGCCCGAGGCGGCGATCTTCGCGCGCGCCTTCGAGCTCGCCCGCGCCGAGCTCCCAGACCTCGCCCCGGGCGAAGTGCTCATGATCGGCGACACCCTGACCACCGACGTGCTGGGCGCCGCTCGCTTCGGCCTCGCCACGGCCCTGGTCCTGAGCGGAAACACCACGGCCGCCCTGGTGGAGCGCGAGGTCGAGCGGGCCGGCGTGCGCCCCGATCACCTCCTGGCGGGGATCGCGCCCTGAGCGAGCTGCCACGAGGAAGCGAAGAACGAGGAAGCGAGGGTCCGGCACGCGGAGGCGCCTAGACGATGCGCCGATAGAAGGAAAGCAAGAACAGAGGAAGGAAGGAAGTCGGTGCCTGCGAATGCAGCGTCGCCTTGGTGATCCGCCAGCGCTGCGCGCTGGTGGTCCTTCCCGGCTAGAGTACCCCTATGACATGGCCACGTGACCTGAACCGCAGCAGCGTCGACCGCCTGGTGCTCGTGTTCAGCGACATCGAAATGGGCGCCGGCGGGCCCCTCGACGACTTCCCCCAGAGCGACTTCCTGGGCGAGCTCTTGCTCGGCTACAACGAGGGCGCCTTCGCCGAGCTACCCGTCGAGGTCGTGTTCAACGGCGACACCTTCGACTTCCTCAAGGTCAGCTACCGCGAGGGCTACCCGCGCCACATCACCCCCGAGGTCGCCCTCGGCAAGGCCGCCCGGGTGGCCGCCGCGCACCCCGGCTTCTTCAACGCCGTGCGCCGCTTCGTCGAGCACGAGAAGGCGCCCCGCCGGGTGCACTTCATCGTCGGCAACCATGACCCCGAGATCGTGTTCCCCGAGGTCCAGGACCTGCTCCGCGCCATGGCCGGCGGCAGCCCGCGGATCACCTTCCCCGGCTTCTCGACCACGATCGGGCGCCTGCGCGTCGAGCACGGCAACCAGCTCGACCCGCTCTTCGCCTTCGACCCCGACGACCTCTTCGTGGTGGGCGCGGGGGGCGAGCGAATGCTCAACCTCCCCTGGGCCAGCGTCGCGCTCCTCGACGTCGCGATCCCGCTGCACCCGATCCTGCACTTCCACGACCGGGTGGTCCCCAAGGACCGCGTGCTCGACCTCTTGCCCGAGATCAAGGAGCTCCTGCTCGAGCGCTACTGGCAGTACTGGACCCGCGACTACTGGAAGGGCTCGCGCGGCGACCCGGTCAAGAAGGTCACCTGGTCGATGCTCAAGGAGATCTTCGGGCGCTACTTCTTCAGCCACGACGCGGACGTCAGCCCGATCGGCGACGCCTACATCAAGCGCGTCAGCGCCTCGGACGAGTTCGACACGCTCGTCGTCGGCCACACCCACCGCCCCGCCATGTGGAGCCTGGCCAACAAGCGCCTGTTCGTGCTCGGCTGCTTCCGCAACGAGTACAACCTCGAAGAGGGCGGCACCGTGCGCCCCCTCCCCAAGACCTTCTGTGAGATCTACCTGCGCGAGGGGCGTCCGATCCGCTCCTTGATGATCGAGGTCGAGGGTCCTCCCCTCCCCGAGGGCTTCGTCCCCGCCAACGTGATGGGCGTCAAGGACGAGATCGCCGCCCTCCTCGCCCCGGCCTCGGTGCGCGAGAAGGAGCACCAGGCGCAGCAGGCCCAGGAGAAGAAGGAGCAGAAGGAAGAGAAGAAGCAGCAGAAGCAGCAGAAGCAGCCGCAGGAAGAGGCGAGGGCGGAGCCCTCCAGCGCCGAGGCTCCTGCCCTCGCCGACGAGTAGCTGGCTCTACTCGCTGCGGAAGCGGCGGAACCCGACCGGGTCGTTGTAGAACTTGAGCACCCCGACCCGGCCCGCGAGGCCGCCGGGGAGCGGGAGCCAATCGAGGGTCTTGCCCGCCACGGTGGGCCGGATCCGCTCGCCCTCGACCTCGACCGTGAGCTCGACCCAGCCCTCGTCAGGGAAGCTCACGATCACCTGCCCCAGCCCGCGCCAGCGGCCGTTGACCAGGCGCGCCCAGCGCAGCCCCTTGGGCCAGCGCCCGTCGCGCTGGCGCAGCTGGGCCGCGGTCTTGCCGGGCTCGAGCCGATCGAAGAGGCCGGGCTGGTGGAACACGTAGAGCAGCGCGCACTCCGACGCGTCGCGCACGCCCAGGAGCAACCCCGCGAAGGCCGTGGGCCGGCTGCAGTCGAGCTCCAGCTCGACCGAGATTCGGTAGGGCGGCAGGAGCGCGCCGGCCTCCCGGTGCAGCAGGCCCGCCAGGCCGAAGTCCCCCAGCCCGGTCAGGTAGCCGCGGACCTGGTCGGGGCCCTCGCGGCTCCAGAGCCCGCCGAGGTAGGGCTGCCAGCGCTCGAAGGGCGGCGGGGAGAGCCCA
>CALDQK010001121.1 GCA_937911525.1 uncultured bacterium | reverse complement strand
CCCTGGGCGATTCGCATCGCGAGCGCGAGCCCGCGGAGCTCCGGGAAGGGTGGCTCTCCGGTGATCGCGAAGCGGGCGACCATGCCGAGGGAGAACAAGTCGCTGCGGTGGTCGACCGGCTCGCCGAAGAGGATCTCGGGGGCCATGTAGCCGGGGGTTCCGATCACCGTCGACTTGGCCGTTACGGAGCGCTCGTTGCTCCGCTTCGCCAAGCCGAAGTCGACCAGGACGGGGCAGTGCGGCGTCCCGTCCCGGAGGATGATGTTGGCGGGCTTCAGGTCCCGGTGCACCAGGCCGGCTTCGTCCAAGTGCGTCAAGGCCTCGGCGAGGGAGCTGAGCAGAGCCAGCGTCTCGCCTGGGCTGAGCGGCCCCGAGAGGGCGACGTGGCGGGCGAGGGTGGGCCCGGGGACGTAGTCCATGGCCAGGTAGAGGTGGTCGTCGAGCAGCCCGAAGTCGACGACGCTGACGATCGCAGGGTGGTCCAGGCTGGCCAGCGCGTAGGACTCGCGCAGGAAGCGGAGGCGGTGCTCGGGGTCCCGGGCGTGCTCCTCGTCGCAGACCTTGAGCGCGACGAGCCGGCCCTGCTGGTGCAGGTCGCGCGCCTGATAGACGACCCCGAAGGCGCCTCGCCCGAGCGTCCCGCGCACGTCGTAGCGATCGAAGAGGGGCTCACCCTTGCTGAGGTCGATCGCCTCGGTCTCGAGCGCCGGCTTGCTGCGCGCGATCAGGACCGCGCACTTGGCCAGCAGCTCTTCGCGAGAGAAGGGCTTGGTCAGGTATTCATCGGCGCCCGCCTCGTAGCCGAGCAAGATGTCTCGCTCCGAGTGGCGCCCAGACACGATCAAGACTGGGAAGCTCTGGGGTCCGTGGAGGGCCCGCACGCGGCGGAGCAGATCCAGGCCGCTCTGGTCGGGCAAGCCGACGTCGAGGATGAGCAAGTTGGGGCGCTTGCGCAGCAGCCGGCCCCAGGCCCCCGAGGCGGTGTCGTAGCACTCCACCGCGTAGCCGCGGTTCACCAGGATGCTCTCGATCAGATTGCGGATCGACGCCTCGTCCTCGACCGCGATCACTTGGAGGGACACGGGCCCCTCTCGGGCTTCTGACTCTGGGTCTGGAGGCGGCGCAGGTCGGCCGCGAACTCAGCGGCCCGGGGGTAGCGGAGCGCAGGTTTGCGGTCGAGGACGCGCCCGAGGACCGCGCGCAGAGGCGCGCTCGTCTCAGCGGGCAGGGGGACCTCCTGCGTCGCGAAGCGCCGGAACATGGTGTGGTGGTCGATCGTGGGCCACAGCTCGCCGCCGTCGAGGCAGAAGCGCGCGACCATTCCCAGCGCCCACAGATCTGAGCGGTGGTCGTAGTCCTCCCCGTAGTAGGCCTCGGGCGGCATGTAGCCCGGGGTGCCCATCAGGACGTTGGGGTCGGTCAGGCCGCGATCGAAGGTGTGCTTGCTCAGGCCAAAGTCGATCAGGACCGGCTCCTCGAGCCGGCCTCCTCGCAGCACGATGTTGCTCGGTTTGAGGTCCCGGTGGATCAGGTCGTTGGAGCGCAGCGCCTCGAGCGCCTCCGCGAGGGGGATCAGGGTTTGCAGCAGCTCGCTCTCGTTGAGGGGTTGGCTGCGGACCTCCTGATAGAGGGTCGGGCCCTTGACCAGCTCCATGGCGTAGTAAAGCCGCCCCTCCATCAAGCCGAAGTCGTGTACGCGGACCACGTTGGGGTGGTGGACCCCGGAGAGGGCGTAGGTCTCGCGGAGGAAGCGGAAGCGGTTCTCGGCCATGCGGCCCTGCATGGCCGAGAGGACCTTGAGCGCGACCTCGAGGTTGCCCTGCGTGTCGCGCGCCTCGTAGACGGTCCCGTAGGCGCCGCGGCCGAGGACGCGCAGGTTTCGGTAGCGCCCGAACACCAACCCCGAGCTGGCGGGCAGCTCGAGGTCGGGGCTCGCAGGCCTCGTCAGCCCGCGTCGCTTCGCGAGCAAGATCACGACCTTGGCCAGGAGCTCGTCCGGCTGGAAGGGCTTGACCAGATAGTCGTCGGCGCCCGCGGCGTAGCCGCGCAGGATGTCTGACTCGCTAGCGCGGCCCGAGAGGACCAGGGCTGGGAACCGGTCGGCGCCGTGATAGTCGCGCAAGCGAGAGAGGAGCTCCAGGCCGCTGCCGTCGGGGAGGCCGACGTCGAGGATCAGCAGCCCCGGGGCGGTCGGCTCGAGCACCTCGCGCGCGCTGGCTTGATCGGGAAAGGAGCGGACCCGGTGCCCCCGTGACTCGAGCAGCTCGGTCAAGAGCTGGCGGGTGGAGGGGTCGTCCTCGACGATCGCGATCAAGTCGCTCATGGAGCCAATCTGGGGGTTGCTCGTGCTCAGGCGGCCCTCGAGAAGAGCCGGGACACGATGTCAGAGAGGGACTTGAGGCGGAAAGGCTTGCGGAGGGTGCCGTCCACGAGGGCTTCGGCCCCGGTCAGGGCGGCGGTGTTCCCAGAGACCAGCACCAGCGGGAGCTCTGGATCGCACTGGCGGAGCTCCGCGGCGACGCTGAGGCCCGATATGCCGGGCAGCTCGAAGTCGATCAGGACCCCGGCCAGGAAGGGACACTCGGCGCGGAAGGCGCTCAGCAACTCCTGGCCGCGGACGAAGGCGCGGCCCTCGTAGCCCAGCGACTGCAGGCAGGTCAGGGTCAGCTCGCGCACTCCGGCGTCGTCCTCGACCAGCCACACCTCGCCGCTGCCGGCGCGCAGCTGACCGACGTCGCTGACTCGGGACGAGTCCCCCGGCCCTTGCAAGGCCGGGAGCTCGAGCAGGAAGGTCGCGCCTTCGCCGGGTCGGCTGGTCCAGCTCAGCTCTCCGCCGTGCTCCGCGACGACGGTCCGCACGAGCGGGAGGCCGAGGCCCGTCCCCTGCGAGCCCTTGCTCGTCACAAAGGGCTCGCAGAGCCGATCCGCGAGGCGCGGGTCGACACCAGGGCCGTCGTCACTGACCCGCAGCTGCCAGTTCGAGCCCACCTCCTCGAGCCGGACCTCGACCGACCCGCCGCTGGATTGGACCGCTTGGATCGCGTTGACGACTAGGCACTGGACCGCCTCTCTCAGCTGAATCGCGTTGCCCCTCAGCATGGCGCTGTCGACGCACGCGACCAGGTCGAGGCGGACGCCCGGGTCTAGGCTCACGCTCTGCTGAGCGACCACCTGACGGACCAAGTCGCTCAGGTTGAGGGACGAGCGACGAGGGGGCTCCCCCCGGAGGAAGTCCAGCAGCTGGTCGCAGAGCTGCTGGGCGTGGTAGGCGGCTCGGTGCAGGTTGCGCAGGAGCTCGCGCCGCTCGTCGTCCTCCTTGGCGATGAGCGCGAGCTCGCTGTAGGTCGCGACGGGCGTGATCAGGTTACTCAGGTCGTGGGCCGCGCCCGAGACCAGGACGCTGCCGCGGCCGAGCCGCTCGGCGCGCGCCAGGCGCTCGTGGAGATCGAGCAGGCCCTGCTCTGTCAGGCTCGACTGGAAGCGCTCCCGAGCGCGCGCGGCGACCTCGTGGGAGTCGCGGCGGAGCTCCGAGACAGCCAGGAGTCCGCCAGCCACGCGCAGCTCCCCAATGAGGTCGGTGCTCCAGGTCTGCTCCTGCTGGGCCGCGACCGCGAGCGCGAACTCCAGTTCGCTTGCTGGGCGCGGGATCAGCAGCAAGGAGCCGATCTTGAACCGCTCGAGCTCCATGCGGGTAGGCCTCGACAAGGCCGCCAGAGATCGCACGTCGATCCGGACCACCTCGCTGCGGCGCAAATCGGCCACCACCCAGGGGTAGTCCGCGAGCCGAATCGAGCTTGGAGCGGCCGGCCAGCTGAAGCAGAGGCGCCCCTCGGTGGTGTCGACCTCGAGTAACCCCAGGCCGCTGAGTTCGAACTCTCCGCAGAGGAGTCGAGCGACCTCGACGTGCTCGCCGGCGAGGTCCTCGGGCGGGCAGGCGAGAAGGCGGTCTTGGACCTGCTGAATGACCCTCAAGGGGATCAGAGTTCCGCTCTGGCGAGCGCCGAGTGGGTAATGCGCAGGGTGTTGAGCTCCGAGCGGGTGAACGTAGGCATGCCCCAAATCTCCGACATGAACTTCCCAGAGCGACTCTACGTCGCCCGAATGGGACACGCAAGACCCAAGTGGGCGCCGGAGCACTCTGTCACTCTTTCAGTCAGGTGTGGTCGCCAGCGCTTGCGCGGTCGAACACGTCGCGCAATGCGCGGGCGACCGCCTCCGGCTGGAGGGGGGAGCGCAGCACCCCTTGGACTCCAACGCGGCGCAGGCCGGCCAGGTCTCCCCCGGATCCGCTGACGAAGAACACGGGGAGGTCGGGCCGCGAGGTGCTCAGGACCGCGGCCAGCTCCAGCCCGCTCATGCCAGGAAGGCGCTGACTCGCGACCACCGCGTCGACGGCCGTGCGCCCCGAGAGCAGGGCGCCCAGGGCGCGCTCGGGGTTGGGCTCGACGAGCACTTGGTAGCCGTAGGGGCCGAGCAGGTCCGCGGCCAGGTGCCCCGTGCCCTGCGTGTCGTCGACCCAGAGCAGGCGCTCTTCGCCCCGCAGGCTCGTCGGCTGCGCCAGCTCGCTGACCTCCGGGAGCCAAGCCGTGGCGCAGGTGCCGCGCCCCAGCTGGCTGGTCAGCTCGAGGCGGCCTCCGGCCTCGTCGCAGAAGCGCTCGACCAGGGCCAGACCGAGCCCCGTGCCGGTCCCGGCGGGCTTGGTCGTGAAGAAGGGGTCGCGCGCGCGCTCGGCAGGCGCGACAGGCCCTGGGGAGACTTGACCAGGTAGTCGCTGGCGCCGCCCTTGAGGGCCTCGACCGCGAGCTCTTCGCTGCCCTCGTCGGTGATCACGATCAGAGCGCAACCGGCCCGCTGAGCGGGTTGGACCAGCTCGATCCCGCGG
Organism: uncultured bacterium; assembly: GCA_937911525.1. Lineage (GTDB taxonomy): Bacteria > Planctomycetota > J058 > J058 > J058 > NORP233. The sequence goes on along the minus strand of CALDQK010001121.1, from coordinate 1,759 downwards.
CCGTCGGGGAGATTCAGCTCCGTGAGGACGAGCTGAACGCCGCCCGCCGCCAGGCGCCGCCGCGCTCGGGTGAGGTCCCCTGCGGTCTCGCGGCGAGGGAGGGGGCGCCCGCTCCAGCCCGCGAGGGCGGACTCGATCAGCGCCATGCGGTCAGGGTCGCCCTCGACCACGAGCAAGCAGGGCGCGGCCTGGGCCTGGGGTGCGGGTTCGGACTCATTCATGATCTGGGGCCTTGAAGCGGAGCACACACCGCCCTGTCCCCTGGAATGGTAGCGGCAGGGACTAGATCGGTCGACTCGCTGGCCCTCCCTCGCTCCCGCGGAGAGCGTGAATGAAGCCGCGCGGAATGTGCACGCGCTCGCCCCGCAGCGCGCGGGGGTCGTCGACCGAGAGCAACCCGCGGGGGGCCTGACGGGCCATGGGCGGCGCGTGGTAGCCGGGGGGGAAGCCCATGCGCTCGTTGAAGTCGGGGTCGCCTGGGTCCGGCGACGGCAGGTTGGCGAGGAGCTGCGGGCCAATGCGCGCGAGCGAGAGCTCGGCGACGACCTCGACGTCGCGGTCGACGCAGGGCCAGCGGCGGGTGGGGTGGTCGAAGGTCTTGGGCTCCATGGTGTGCCTCCTTGGCTGCTGGGAGGGGCAATGCAACGCCTCCGCCGAGGCCGCAAGTCATTGGCTGCCAAGGGGTGCGGGAGGTGGCTGCTCCAAAGTGGCGGAGCGCGTCTGGGAGGGCGCTCCGTTGTGGAAGGGGCGAAGCGAAGCCGCTTCGTGCGCTAGACTCCGCCCCTCGGAGGACTCATGGCGATCTTCCTCACGGGGGCCACGGGCTACCTGGGGAGCTACCTCACCGATCGGCTGCTCGCGGCCGGTCAGTCGTTGACCGTGCTCGTGCGGGCCAACGACCCTGACCACGCCCGGCAGCGGCTGTGGAAGTCGCTCCAGCTCCACCTGCACGCCGACGCCCTCGCGGGTCACCTCAGCGCGGGCCGGCTGCGCTTCCTGCGCGGGGACCTGACCAGCGCGCGGCTGGGCCTGAGCGAGCGGGAGTGGGAGCGCCTCGCGGCCGAGCACGACGCGATCGTCCACGCGGCGGCGACCCTCAACCGGCGCTCGTCGCGGGCCTGCTTCGACGTCAACCTCCGCGGCGGGCTGAACGTGCTCCAGGTGGCGCGCAAGATGCACCAGGGCGGCGGTCTGCGCCGCTACGCGCACGTGTCGACCGTCGCGATCGCGGGGCACCGCGCGGCGGAGGTCGTCGAGGAGGACGAGGCGCGCGACTTCGGGCGCTCGGACTGGGACCCCTACGCGCGGACCAAGAAGTTCGGCGAGCACCTGATCGACGAGCTCTTGCCCGACGCCTCGGTCGTGATCGGGCGGCCCTCGATCGTGCTCGGCGACAGCCGCTTCGCCGAGACGACCCAGTTCGACATGGCGCGGGCCTTCGTCGGCCTGGCGCGCCTGCCCTTGCTGCCCTTCCGACCCGAGTGGCGGCTGGATATCGTCAACGCCGACTTCGTCGCCGACGCCCTCAGCGCGCTCGTCCTGGCCGACGCGCCCCGCCACCGGCTCTACCACCTCGCCTCGGGGCGCAGCTCGCCGACCTTCCGCGAGGTGACCGAGGCCATGGTCGCCGCGGACGCCGCGCGCCGGCCGCGCTTCGTGCCCCGGCTGGGAGAGCCGGTCAAGCTGGCCCTGGCCGCGGCCAGCCGCGCGCGGCGGCGCGCGTCGCGAACGTAAATTGCGCGCCCCGGCCCCGATAATC
>CALDQK010001120.1 GCA_937911525.1 uncultured bacterium | reverse complement strand
GCGATCGTGCCCATGATCCGCACGCCGCCGAAGCCGAGCGGCTGCCCGCCGCTCGCCCCGCGCCAGTAGCCGAAGAGGGGGAGCGTCCGGTGCGCGTCGATCAGCACGTGGCGCGCGGCGTCCTCGGGCCGCTCGAAGGGCTCGCGCTCGAGGAGCTTGGGGTGGGCGACGAAGGCGTAGTCCTCGCGGTGGAGCCGGAGCGCCTCGAGGGCCGGGTCCTGGTTGCGGCGCGAGCTGACCGCGCAGTCGATCTCGCCCGCGCGCAGGCGCAGCTCGAGGTCGGGCCCCGAGCTGAAGTAGAGGTGCACCCTCAGGTGCGGCAGCGCGCGCTCCAGGGGGGTCGTGGCGGGCACCAGCCAGGACAGCCCCAGCTCGTGACGGGTCCCGATCACGAGCTCGAGGGGCGTCGGCCCCGCCTCGCCGCGCGCCGCGCGGGCGCACTCCGCCAGCTGCGCCAGGGCCGCCTCCGCGCGCGGCACCAGCGCCCGCCCGGCCTCCGTCAGGCTCACCCGCCGCGTCGTCCGCTCGAAGAGCTGAACCCCGAGCTGCCGCTCGAGCTGCGCGATCCGCTTGCTCAGCGCAGCCGGCGTGAGGAAGCACGCCTGCGCCGCCGCGCGGAAGTTCAGCCGCTCGGCCGCCTCGAGGAAGCAGCGCAGCGAGTCGGGGTCGGGGAGCTCCACCGCCGCATTGTATCGATCAGCGACATAATCGAATCAACGACGATTCGCTTCTGGACACGACGGTCCTCCCCTACTTTGGGACCCAGGAAGGAAGGGGGAACGCACCGGACCACCTCCCAGGAGCCCGCCATGACCACCCACGCCAACGTCTCTCGCCGCCGCCTGCTCCAGCTCTCGCTCGGCGGCGCCGCGGGCCTGCTCGCCAGCCCCGCCCTCGCGGCCGATCCGACTCCGGTCCAGCCCGAGGGGCCCTTCCACCCGCTCGCTCGGGCCCGCGGCGCCAACGGCTCGATCGTGACCCAGGACCGCCGCCTGCTGCCCTACCTCGATCAGGACAGCGACCTGACCTTCGTCAGCGACGAGCCCGGCGCGGCGATCGGCACCCAGCTGATCGTGACCGGGATCGTGCGGGACGAGAACGACCTGCCCCTCGCCGGCGCCAACGTCGAGATCTGGCAGGCCTGCGTCTCGGGCAAATACAACCACCGCTCCGACCCCAACAACGAGTGGCTCGACCCCGAGTTCCAGTACTGGGGGCGCGCCACGACCGGCGCCGACGGTCGCTACGTGTTCCGCACGGTCGTGCCGGGGGCCTACCGCGCCAGCGGCAGCTGGATCCGCCCGCCGCACATTCACTTCAAGGTCAGCCGCCTGCGCTTCCGCGAGCTGATCACGCAGATGTACTTCGAGGGCGTCAGCTTCTACTACGCCAACCGCTTCTACCCCGCCGAGGTCCTGACCCAGCTCAACCTGCGCGACCAGATCCTCGACGGCGTCCCGGCCCCGGCCCGCCCCGGAGTGATCGCCAAGGGCCGCCCGGGCCGCCCGGGCGAGAACGTCCCCGACGGCCTGCAGGTGTTCGAGTTCGACATCACCCTGAAGGCGATCCAGCGGGGACCCGACGATCGCCCGATCGCGGACGATCTGACGCGCCTGCTGCCGGTCTAGCGAGGAATCGAAGAACCTGCGGCCTGAGTCGAAGGCGCGTCGACGCGGCGGTTGAGAAGGAAAGCAGGAACACAGGAAGGGCAGGAAGGCGGTAAGGCCTGCGCTCTCGACACGAGCGCTGCGAAAGCGCGACCTTCCTCCCTTCCTCGATTCTTGCTTTCCTTCTAGATCGCCGCGCCAAGGAGCTACCGCCCGGCGACAACTCGTTCGCGCGCTAGCGCTGCAAGCGCGCCAAGATCAGGTCGTGGAGGTCGGTCGCGGCGAAGCGCTCGCGGGCGGCCTCCGTGGGCCCGATCAGGACCGCGCCGTCCTCGGGGCTCGCTGGGGCCCGGCCGTGGGTCCCCCGGACCAGGGTCGGGTCGAGGGAGATCACGTCCATGACGTAGCGGAAGCCGAGCAGCTTGCGCAGCACCTTCCAGGCCACCCGGGCCTTCACGAAGGCCCGGTCCTGGGCGAAGTGGAGCTCGCAGGGGTCGTAGCCCGGCTTCTTGTGGATCTCGACCTGGCGGGCGAAGTCGGGCGCGAGGGCGTCGTCCAGCCAGTAGTAGTAGGTGAACCAGCACCCACGCTCCGCGACGGCGACCAGCTCGCCCGAGCGAGGGTGGTCCAGGCCGATCTCGGCCTTGCTCTCGGCGTCGTAGACCCGCTCGACCCCAGGTGTCTGCTCGAGCAGCGCCTTGACGGCGCCCAGGTCCTTCGGGTCCCGCACGTAGACGTGGGCCAGCTGGTGATCGGCCACCGCGAAGGCCCGGCAGGCGCCGGGCTCGAGCAGCTCCCACTGGTCGAGGTTCAGCCAGGGCTTCAGGTAGCCCGCCTGGCGCAACACGCGGTTGAGGTGCACCGGGGTGTGCGCGTCCTCGATCCCGTACTCCGAGCACACCAGGACCTCGGCCCCCCGCGCTCGCGCCGCCTCGACCAGGCGCCCGACCTCCTGGTCGAGCTCGCGCAGGGAGCGGCGCCCCTCGGGCGAGGTCGGCCCCCAGCGCTGGTGGTCGTAGTCGAGGTGAGGCAGGTAGACCAGGCTCAGGGTCGGCTGCTCGGTGGCCAGGACCGAGCGCGCGCAGTCCACGATCCAGCGGGTGGAGCGGATCGTGGTCGCGGGGCCCCAGAACTCGAACAGGGGGAAGGGGCCCAGCTCCCGGTTCAGCCGCGCGCGCAGCTCGGGGGGCTCCGAGTAGACGTCGGGCACCTTGCGCCCGTCGGCCAGGTAGGCCGGGCGCGGGGTCACCGAGTGCTCGACCTCGGCGAACATGTTGAACCACCAGAAGAGCTTGGCGCAGCTGAAGCCCGGGTCCAGCTCGCGGGCCGCGTGCCACACCTTGGGCGCCTCGATCAGCCCGTTGTTCTGCTTCCAGAGCGAGACCTCGGCCCGGTCCCGGTAGTACCAGCCGTTGGCCACGACCCCGTGCTCGCGCGGCAGCTTCCCGGTCAGGTAGGTCGCCTGGACGCTGCAGGTCACCGCGGGCAGGACCGGCTCGATCGGGGCCGCGAAGCCCTCGTCCGCCAGCGCCTTCAGGTTGGGGCAGTCCTCGCCGAGCTGGCGCCTCGTCAGCCCCACGGCCAGGATCACTACGAGTGGTTTCACCCAGCCGACGCTATCAACCAGACCCCGAGCGAGGGAGGGCGAGGCGGATCGGACCTCGCGCGCTCCGCGGGTCGACCTCCGCGCCGCGCTGGAGCACCCGCAGCTCCCCCTGCGCCCTCAAGCGGCGGGCGGCCTGGCGCACGGGCTCCAACAGCTCGCGCCAGCCCTCGCCCTCGCCCTCGTGGAGCGCGCGGGCGGCCTCCGAGGGGCAGATCGTGGCGCCCGGCCGGCGCCGCGCGAGCAGGTCCAGGATCGCCGCCTCGCAGCGCGGTCCCAGCGACGAGCCGCGCTGCCGCCGGCAGCGCTCGCTGCAGTAGCGGACCTGGTCCCAGCAGCGCTTCCACTTGGCTCGGTAGGCGAAGCTGCGCCCGCACACGAGGCAATCCTTCGCGGGCGGGGGGCTGGCGCTCTCTCGCTGGCGTCGACGGCTCACCTCCGTAGGGTGCTCGACGTAGCCTCGAGCCCAACCTCCAGCGCGGAAGTCCCCATGCCCGAAGGACCTGAGGTCCACCGCCAGGCCGACCAGATCCGCGACGCGATCGCGGGCGAGGTCGCCCGCCACGTCTACTTCGGCCAGCCGCGCCTGCGCGCGGCCGGCCCCGCCCTGACCGGCCAGCGGGTCTTGGCCGTGCGGGCCGCGGGCAAGGCCTTCCTGATCGAGTTCGAGGACGCGCGCACGGTCTACGTCCACCTGCAGCTCTACGGCAAGTGGCTGGTGCGCAAGCGCGGCGGCCCCCCCAAGACGAGCCGCACGCTGCGCCTCCAGATCGACACCGACCAGGGCTCGGCCTTCCTCTACTCGGCGTCCGAGATCGCGGTCCTCGACCCCGAGGAGGTCGCCGAGCACGGCTACCTGAGCAAGCTGGGCCCCGACCTCCTCGCGCCCGAGACCGACCTCGAGACGGTCCTGGCGCGGATCCGCGACCCCGAGCTCGGACGGCGCCGGCTGGGCAACCTCTACCTCGACCAGGGCTTCCTGGCGGGGCTGGGCAACTACCTGCGCACCGAGATCCTGCACGAGGCGCGCCTGCACCCCGACTGGCGCCTGTGCGACCTCGACGGCTGGGAGTCGCGCCGCCTGGCCAAGGCCACCCTGGCCCTCCCCCAGCGCAGCTACGAGACCGGCGGGATCACCAACGACCTGGCCCGCGCGGCGCGCCTCAAGGCCGAGGGCGTCAAGCGGCGGGCCTACCGCTGGCAGGCCTTCGCGCGGGCCGGCAAGCCCTGCTACCGCTGCGGCGCCGAGATCGAGCGCTGCGAGGACGCGGGGCGCCGGCTCTATATCTGCTACGGCTGCCAGGAGTAGCTACTCCTTCGGCACGACCTCGCCGCCGCGCAGCTGGCAGGTGACCTCGTCCAGCGCGAAGGGCTCGCCGCTCTGGCGCACCTCCCCGAGCTGGTTGATCGCGAAGTAGCGCGCGCCCGTGACCCCTGGCACCAGCGGAGCGGCGACGCCCATCCAGCGCCTCGTGGGGGCCGACTTGCAGCGCACGAGCTCGAAGCGATAGCCCTCGCGCTCGGGAGAGGTCTGCTGAATCAGCTCCGCCTTCACCAGCGCCGCGAAGTCTGGCGCGAAGGCGCCATGTTTCATTCGATGCAATCCCTGCGCCTGGGCCAAGCCGCGCAGGGTCGCGATCGCTGCCTCCTCGTTCTTGGCCAGGTCGACCACCCGCTCGCGCTTCGGCGCGGCCCCCTCGCGGAGCGAGGCCGTGATCCAGGCCAGGGTCTCGGCGTGCTTGGGGTCCCCCATGGCCACGATCCGGTAGACGGTCTCCCGGCCCAGGGCGACAGCGACCCGCGCCAGGAACGTGCGCCCCGCCACCTCGACCTCGAGGACCTGCTCGCGCAGGGCCAACCCGCCCCCGCTCTTGCGCTCCACCGGCTCGCCTCGCTTGGAGGTCCCCTTCTGCGCGCGCGCGAAGGCCTCGAGCTGGCCGAGGGCGGCCTCGAGCAGCGCGGGGGCCGAGACCTCGATCCCGAGCGCCTCCAGGGTCGCGCGCGGGGTGTCGACCACGGTCACGGCCAGGTTCAGCTCGCGGCTCCCCTGCGCCAGGCTGGCCTGCTTCCCGCCCAGGGCCGGCGACCGCCGCAGGCTCTTGTCCTCCTTCAGCTCCCGGGGCAGCTCGAGGGCGTAGCCCTTGACCCGCAGCCAGCGCGTGGCGGGCTCGCGCTGCGGCCCGCCCGGCTGGAGCGCGGGGGCCGAGCGCGGGCGGCTCAAGGGCAGGCTCGCGACCTCTCCGTGCAGGGTCACCACCGGGTCCTGGACCCCGCCCCGCCGCCGCGCGCGGATCGGGACCTCCCGGGCCAGGTAGTCGCGCAGCTCCGCGGCCGTGACGACCTTGTCGCGGTCCCCGTCGGCCCCGCCCCGCAGGGCCGCGAGCAGGGCCGCCGTGAACACGCCGTGGCCCTCGTCCTCCACGCTGAACTGGTTCGCCCCCGCCGCCGCGATCGCGAGCGAGCGGCCCGCGTCCTTGGGCGAGCCCTTGGCCCCAGGCAGCACCCGCTTCCCGACCCCGCCGAAGCCGCGGATCCCCGCCAAGGCTCCGCTGTGGCAGGCGTCCGTGATCAGGATCCGCTGGCGGGCGCCGAGCTGCCTCCAGAGCGCCTGCAGCTGCTGGGCGCTGATCGCGCTGAAGGCCAGCCCGGCGTGCTCGGTGTCCTGGCAGGCCAGGTAGGCGTCCCCCGCCGCGTCCACGAAGCCGTGCCCCGCGAAGTAGAGGATCGCGGTGTCCTCCGGCCGCACGGCCCGACGGAGGAGGTGCTCCTGGAGCGCCCTCAACACGCCGCGTCGAGTCGCCTGGCGCCCGAGCAGGAGCTTGACCCGCTCCGAGCTCGCCGGGCTGGCCGGGTCCCGCGCGTAGAAGTCGGCGACCGCCCGGGCGTCGGCCTCGGCGAACTTCAGGTCGCTGATCTTGGCGTCCGCGTAGTCGTCGACCCCGACCACGAGCACGTAGGTCTCGCCCTCGCGCTCCTGGGCCGACGCCGCGCTCGTCAGCGCGAGCACGCCCGCCAAAGCGATCGCAACTCTCCTCACGGGACTAGCCTCCCTACACGTGGCCTCTCAGCTCGGAGAGACCTCCCAGACATGGCACAGCCCCGAGAGGCGCGCACTCTCGGGGCTGATAGGCCCAGCGGGATTCGAACCCACAACCGACGGCTTAGAAGGCCGTTGCTCTATCCGTTGAGCTATGGGCCCCAGCAGACTGAGTCTAGCTCGCGCGTCTACGCTTCCGCAGGCTCGACGTCCTTGAACAGGGCGTCGACGTCGAGGACCTCGCCGGTGCAGGGCAGCTCGAGATAGGCGAAATAGACCAGGGGAGCAATGTCCTCCAGGTTCTCGTTCATCTCCTTCAGCCCGGGGAGCGACTCCTTGACCTTGTCCGCCTCGACCTCGTTCACCCAGTCGAAGCTGTCCACGATCCCGTTGGAGTGCTCGATCTCCCAGGTGTTGAGGAAGTAGACGATCATGTCGGCCCGGCGCGCCAGCCAGCCCTGCAAGAAGGTGCGCTGCAGGTCGAGGTCGCCGTTCTTGACCAGGGCTTGGAGCAGCAGCCGCGTCTCCTTGGCCCGACGGAGCGAGCGCTTGAGGTTGCCTGCGCGCAGGCTGACCTTGGCGTTGTTGCGGCGGAGCAGGTCCTTGCGGTCGGGGCCCGGCAGCGCTTCGAGGATCTCGATCGCGAAGGGCTCGGGCAAGCGCTCGAGGAACTCCTGCATCTTCATGACGGCCTCCCTTGGGGAAGGCGCGGATCCTAACCCCAGCGCCGCTCGCAGGCTATTCCGGGAGGCGCCCGCCCCAGCGCGCCAGCTCGGCGGGGGTGTTGGCGTTCATGAGCACCGCCGGGTCCTCGACCTCGACGTGGCGCAGCGCCCCCTCGGCGGCCAGGGCCCGGATCACCTCCCGGGCCGGCTGATCGGGCCCCAGGGCCAGGAAGCGCGGGAACACCGGCGCCCCCAGCAGGACCGGGTGCCCGCGCCGCCCCGCGTGGCTGGGGACCCAAGCCAGGGCGTCCGAGGCCTCGCTGGCCGCCAGCAGGGCCGACAGCGTCTCTGGCGCCGCCAGGCAGGCGTCCACCGGCCACAGCAGGGCAGCCGCCGCGCTGAGTCCGCCCAGGCCCCGCTGGAGCGAGCTGGTGCGACCCGCCTCCCAGCTCGGGTTGTCCAGGAAGCAGGCGGAGCGGGCGCCCGCCGCCGCGCGCGTCGCGGCCGGGTGGGCCCCGATCACGACGCGGGCCTCCCCCAGCCCCGCGGCCTCGCAGACCCGCAGGATCCGCTCCAGCGCGCTCTCCGCCCCGTAGCGCAGCGCCGCCTTGGGGCAGCCCATTCGGCTCGAGGCGCCGGCCGCCAGGACGAGGGGGATGACCTCGGCTGGGGTCACCGCGAGCCCGAGCTGAGGGTCGTCGGCTCGCAGGAGAGCGGCTGGTCCTCGACCTCGAGCAGGGCCCGCTCGCCGCCCGGCTTGAGGTCCTGCGCGAAGTGGAGCGTGACGCGCAGGTTGTAGTTCCCCGCCGTCGCGCCGCTGAGGTCGACCACGAACCCGCAGTTGCCGTGCGACCCCCGCGCGTCCTCGGGCGGATCGGGGGCGGGCCCGTCGAGCAGGAAGAGCTTGTGGCGGCGCTTCTGGAGGGCCGGGTCGAGGTGCAGGCGAGCCAGCACTCCGCCCAGCCCGGTGCTGGCCGCGACCCACTCGCAGCGGCTGGTCTTGAGCCCGCTCAGGCGAGGGTCCTTGCCGCGGCCGTCCGCCTTGATCGGCTTGGGGTTCCGACGCGACCAGATCTGGACCGGCCCCGCCGAGGGCGCGAAGTCGAGGGACATCCGCAGCTCGCTCTTGCGGTTGACCTCGAGCGCGACCGGGAGCGAGACCTCGGCCTCGAGCTCCATTCGGTTGCCGTAGACCGTCAGCGAGCAGCGCTTGGTCGAGCGGATCCAGTGGCCCCAGATCAGGTAGCACTCGAGCAGGTAGGCCGCCGTGATCCGCACGGGACCGGCGCGGTAGGAGGTCCACTCCGCCCGGACCTCGTCCGTGCGCCGCCGCACGTCGAGGAAGAGGTAGCCCAGGCGCAGGTCGAGCTTGGCCCGATCGAGCAGGTCGGGCCCGAAGCCGCCGCGCGCGCGCGCGAAGCGCAGCTGGCGCAGGTCGAGGAAGTGGGCCGGCGCCCCGCCGGTCACGACCTGGACCCGGTCCCCCGTCCAACCCACGAGCCGAGGCCCGCGCCGGTCGAGGTCGACGTAGCGTCGCTTGGCGCGAGGCGGCGGGGCCTTGGCGAAGTGGAGCAGGTAGACCCAGCCGCGCCCCTTGGGGTCACGGACCACCAGCTCGGTGGTCTGGCTCTGCCCGAGCGCGAAGGCCTGCGGCGGGGCCCGGTCGCCCACGTCGCGGGCCATGAACACCAGCTCGTCGTTGTTGTCGAAGCGGCCGTCGTCGGTGTCGCTGCGCCGCTCGTCCCCCTCGGGGAAGGCGAAGGCGCCCGCGGGCGTCCGCTCGTCGATCTGGTAAGGGATCGCGACCGCGGCCCCCTCCCGCCAGGCGTAGAGCCGGAGCGACTCCTTGCCTTTGCCCAGCACGGGCTTGAGCGCCTTCCCCTCGACGATCACAGGGCTCTCGCCCCGCTTGAGGGTCGAGCGGTCACCCGGCCCCGCCCACGCGAGCGGGCCGAGGAGCAAAACGAGCAGTGCTGCGAGGCGGATCACCGACGGCGCAGAGGCTTGATCGAGAGCTCGGGCTTGTGGCGGACCAAGCTCTCGGCCGGGATCGTCCCGTGGATCGAGGCCAGCGAGTAGACCTTGGTGTTCTTGCCGATCACCGTGCCAGGGGCCGCCACGGCGTTGCAGCCGATCGCCACGTCGTCGCCGAGGATCGAGCCCAGCTTGAGCATTCCCGTCTTGATCACCCCCTCCGGCCCGAGCACGTTCACGTTGCCCGGGAACACGCGGAAGTTCGCCAGCTTGGTCCCCGCGCCCAGGTTGACGCGCTTGCCCAGGATCGAGTCGCCCACGTAGGCGAAGTGCCCCGCGCTGGCGACGTCCATGAAGATCGCGTTCTTGCACTCGGTCGAGTGGCCCAGGATGCAGTCCTTCCCGGCGAGCACGTATTCGCGCAGGTAGGCCCCGTGCCGGACCACCGTCCCGGGGCCCAGGATCGCTGGCCCCTGCACGAAGGCGCCCGCCTCGATCCGAGCACCCTCGGCCAGGAACACCTTCCCGCGCACGTGGGCCCCGTCCTCGACGACCCCCTCGATCCGATCCTCGGTGTGCTGATCCATGTAGTCGCGCAGTCGATCCCCCAGCGCCTCCCACGCCCGCTCGACCCCCTCGAAGAGGGCCGCGTGGGGGAAGTCGCTGAGATCGAAGAGGGCGCTGGGTGCGTAGGGAGAGCTCACCAACCGGACTCCTTCAACGAAGGCGGGTCCGCGCGGGGCCCGCTGCAAAAGTCGGCGCCGCTCAGCTCCCGCTGGAGGGCGCCTCGGGCGGATCTTCGCCTGGGTTCTTGGCGGCGACGGCCTCGCCCTCGTCCGCCGCGGCTGCCTCGTCCGCCGAGCCTTCGTCCTCGCTCTGGGAAGCCTCGTCCTCGCTGGCGGCCGAAGGCTCCTCGAGCACGTCCTCGGACGAGGACTTCTCCTCGGGCGCGGGCTCCTCAACGGCGGGCTCCTCAGCCGCGGGCTCCTCGGCGGGCTCCTCGGCGGGCTCCTCAGCCGGCTCCTCTGCGGCGGGCTCCTCGGGGGGCTCCTCGGCGGCGGACTCCTCGGCG
>CALDQK010001119.1 GCA_937911525.1 uncultured bacterium | reverse complement strand
CCCTGGGCGGCATGGGCTACATGCTCGCCCGAGAGGCCCGGCCGGCGAGCCGGTCCGCTACCGCCCAGCCGCGCCAGCCGAACCCCGCGCAGCGCGCGCAGGAGGCCCGCCGCGAGTGGGAGGCCCGGCGCGCCGCGCAGCTCGAGGAGCGGCGGGCGGAGGAGCGAGCGACCGAGGCGGCGCTCGCCGAGTGGGAGGACCTCGTCCGTCAGGACCTCGCGAGCGGTCGCTTCGAGGCTGCGCGTCAGCGTCGCCCGCCGCCCGGGCGAGGGCAGGACTACGCCCGCCGGCTGGTCCTGGTCGAGCAGGCGATCGAGGCGGCGCGACGCGACGAGGAGGCCTCCCAAGCGGCCGAGCTCGAGCGCCTCGTCGAGGCCGGCGACCTGCGCGGGGCCCGGCGCTGGCTCGAGGCCCAGAGCCAGGCGCCCGCGGGGCCCGCGGCCAAGCGAGTCCTGGCCTGGAGCCGCTCCCGCGCCCAGGAGCTGGCGCGACTGCGCGGACCCCGGCCGCTGCCTGCGCAGCTCCAGGGGGCGCTGCGAACGCGCCTCCAGGGCTGGTCCCCCGGCGGCACCCTCTACCCGGGCGGCGGCTGCGAGCTGCGCTACCTCGACGCGCGCCCCCTGGCCCAGGACCTCCGCGCCGAGCGCCGGCTGCAGGCGCGCGTCGGGCTGCGCGGGCGGGCCGAGCTCGAGCTGGAGGTCACCCCGCAGGAGCCTTGGCTGCTGCGCCACGATCTCCCGCTCCTCCGTCCGCTCGAGGTCGTCCTGGACGCGAGGGTCTCGGAGGGAGAGCCCCGCCTCAGCCTGCTGATCGGCGTGACCCGCGCCGGCGATCGCGGGCGAGGCATGTGCTGGGGTCTCCTCCCCGCCACCCTCGCGAGCGGCCGGACCCGAGTCACGGCGGGGGAGCTGCCCAGCTGCGCGCCGGGAGACGCCCTGCGGGTCGAGCTGAAGCTCTCGCCGGCGGCGGGCGGCTGGGAGCTGCGGGGGACCCTCTGGAACCTCAGCGCCAGGACCTCCTGGAGCTCGCCGCCGAGCCGCTTGAGCTCCGCCCAGGTGCGGGGCTCGGTGGGAGCGCACCTCGCAGGCGAGGGCCGGCTCGTGATCGAGCGACTCGAGCTGCGCGGGCTGCTCGACGCAGAGGCGCTCGCGGCGCGTGACTGAGAGCCCACGAGTCTTCGCCGGGCGCTACGAAGTGCTCGAGCGGGTCTACCGCGACCCCGCGCTCCAGCTGCACCGGGCTCGAGACCTCGAGACCCAGGCAGAGGTCCAGCTGAGCCTCCTTCCGCTGGCCCCGCCGAGCTGGCGCGTGCGGCTGGAGCGCGAGCTCGAGGCCTGGCGCAGGCATGACGACCCGCGCTTCCTGGTCGCTCGCAGCGCGGAGGTGGCCGGCGAGGCGCTCTTCCTGGTCTCGCCCTGGACCCGGGGCCAGCGGCTCTCGCAGCGCGCCGGCGCCCCCCTACAGGAGCGCCTGGCGGACCTGCGCGCCTGCGCGGCGGCCCTCGCCGGCGCGCACGAGCGCGGGCTGACCCACCAGCACCTGTCTCCGCTGCACCTGCTGCGCTGCCCCGAAGGGCTGCGGATCGACGGGGCGGGCTGGGGCTGGTATCAGGCCGCGGCGCAGCGCCGCGCTACGCAGAGCCTGCTGAGCGCCTCGGCCTACCTGGCCCCGGAGCAGCTCCACGCGCGCGAGGCGGGGACCGCTCACCCGACCCAGGACGTGTGGGCGCTGGGGGTCTTGCTCTACCACGCCCTGAGCGGCCAGCTCCCCTTCCCGGCGGGGTCCCTGGTCGAGCTGGCCCGCAGCCAGCGAAGGGCCCCCGCTCCTCCCAGAGCGCTCTCAGCTGGCGCCCCGCCAGGGCTCTCGGAGCTCTGCCTGCGCGCGCTCGCGCTGGAGCCCACAGCGCGCCCCCCCCACGCGGGGGCCTTCCTGGAGGCGCTGCTCGAGCACGAAGGGCAGGATTCCCAGCCGCCGGCCGGAGCGCCCTCGAGCGCCGCGACCCAAGTCGTCGCGGGCAACTCGGGCGCGAAGGACTCGGGCCCGGACTCGGACTCGAGCTCGGGCGCTCTCTCGAGCCTGTCCAGCGCGGAGCTGGGCTCGCTCTTGCTGGAGCGCTTTCGCATCGAGGAGGTGCTCGGGCGGGGCGCCTTCGGCATCGTCTACCGGGCGCGCGACCTGCAGCAGGGGCGGGAGGTCGCGCTCAAGGTGCTGCTCCGGCCGACGCGTCGGCGCCGGGTCCGCTTCCAGCGAGAAGGGGAGGTGATCGCGCGCTTCGATCACCCCCACATCGTGCGCCTGCTCGACAGCCTCGAGGACGCCCACGCGCTCTACCACGTGCTGGAGGTGGTCGACGGCACCCCGCTCGAGGAGCTCGCGCCGCTCCCCCCCGCCCGGGCGCTGCGGGCGGTGCGCGACGTTGCCCTGGCGCTCGACTACGCGCACCAGCGGGGAGTGCTCCACCGAGACGTCAAGCCAGCCAACATTCAGGTCCGCCCCGACGGCAGCGGCTGCCTGCTCGACTTCGGAGTCGCCCTGGACCAGGAGGAGATCTCGCAGCTGACGCGGACCGGCGAGACGGTCGGGACGCTGAGCTTCATGGCCCCCGAGCAGCTCTCCAACGCCCGCGACGCCGACGCGCGCTCCGACGTCTACGGGCTGGGCGCGAGCCTGGCCTTCGCCTTGAGCGGGGAGGAGCTCTACCCCCCCGAGGCTGGGCCCCTGGCCATGTTCAGCATGAGCCCGGTCTCGCCCCGAGTCCACCAGCCCAGCCTCTCGCCCCAGCTCGAGGCCCTCTGCCTGCGAGCGGTCGAGAAGGACCCGGCCGATCGCTTCCCCGACGCCGCCGCGTTCGCCGAGGCCCTCGACGAGCTGCTCCAGGTCGAGGAGGCCGCGGCGCCGCCGCCGCGGAGCGTCCCGCTCATCCCGCTGGGCCTGGCGGCGCTCGGGCTAGCGGCGCTGGGCGCCGGCGCGCTCGTGGTCGCGCGCTCGCCCGAGCGCGCCGCCAGCCCGACCCCGACGCCCAGCCTCGCCCCCCCACCCGACGCGCAGCTCGAGGTCATCGTGCGCGCGGAGCTCGCGCGTGCGCGAGAGCTCTCGGCCCAGCAGAGGTCCCGCTCTGCCGCGGAGCGGGCCCTGCGGCAGGCCCGCCGGCTGGCGGGTCGCGACGCCGACCTCCTGGCCGAGGTCGACTTCGAGCTGGCCTCGCTGCGCCTGCGCCGGGGGCGCTACGAAGAGGCGGCCGAGCTCTTCGCCAGCCTCGAGCTCCCCCAGGCGCGGCTGCGCCGAGCGATCGCGCTCCTGGCCCTGGCTCGCGAGGAGGAGGCGAGCGAGGAGTTCACCCGGCTGGCCGAGGGCTCACGGTCCCCCCTGGGCGTCGCCGCGCGCGCGCAGCTGAGCGCGGACTCCGGCGCGGCCAAGCGGCTCGCGCAGGAGGCCTGCCGGGCGGCGCCTGGCGACCCCTACCTGCGTTACCTCCGCGGGCGCCTGCTCCAGCGCCGCGATCCGGGCGCGGCGCTGGCGGCCTTCGCCGAGGCGCGCGCGCTCCTCCCCGACGAGCCCCTGATCCTCGCGGGGTGGGGGCGGCTCGAGCTGGCCGCTGCCCGGGACGCGGGCCGCCCGGCTGGCCCGGCGATCCAGGCCCTGCGCGAGGCGGTCGACCTCTGCGAGCCGCGCGCGGAGCCCCGGCTCCGCGCCCTGGTCGCCTGCGAGGTCGCCCGGGAGCTGGTCAAGGAGGAGCGGCCCACCCGCGACGCGCTCGACACGGCCCTCCAGCGCCTGGCAAACACGCCCCAGGAGGGAGCCCAGGCCGCTGAGCCCTTGTTCTGGCGGGGGGTCCTCAAGCTGCGCCTGCGTCAGCGCGGCGGCGGGAGCGAGGGCGCCTTGGCCCACGCCGAGGAGGTGCCCGCCGAGCAGGACCTCTCGCTAGCGCGACGCCTCGCGCCGCAGGAGTTCACCCGCCTGCTCCAGGAGCTGCCCGACGCCCTGCGTGAGGCGGTCACGCTGGCCGGCGGGCGCTGAAGGGGTCTTGGTCGGGCTAGCTACAGTCCGTCCCGAATCGGCGTCTTCACGCTTCTCCACATGCCAACACCTCCCCTACACTTCGGGACGCGCAGCACTAGCGCCCGGCCGCCTCGAGCAGCAGCGCGCGCCAGTCGCGCTCGGCCTCGAGCGCCGCCAGGAGCGAGTTGGTCCCGAACAGGATCCGGCTCAAGAGCGCCAGGCCCTCGCGCTGGGGGTCGCGCCAGCCGGTGCGGAACAGGCCGCGCATCACGCGCATCTTGGCGCGCAGGGTCAGGTCCGAGAGCCGGCGGGTGTAGTCGCGCGTGTAGCGGAAGGGCTGGGGCGCGGTCACTGGCTCGAAGCAGAACAGGAGGTACTCCTCGATCACCTCGCGCAGGGGCCCCTGGGTGTCGCGCCCGAGCTGGAGGAAGCGCGAGATCACCTCCCACAGCGCGTCGCCGCGCTGGCCCGCGATCGTCGCCTCGATCAGGTCGGCGAAGGCCTCGCGCGCGCTGAGGTCGTAGTCCTGCACGCAGCCGAAGTCGAGGCAGCAGATCTTGCCGCCGCCGGGGAAGAGGTAGTTGCCCGGGTGCGGGTCGGCGTTGAAGCGCCCGTCCTGGAGGATCGAGCGGAACACGAACCAGAACAGGACCTCGCCCACGGCGGAGCGCTCCTCGGGTGAGCCCTGCTGCACGAACTCGGCGAAGGTCAGCCCCTCGATCAGCTCGGTGACGAGCACCCGGCGAGTGCAGAGCTCGTGCACGACCGCGGGCACGATCACGCGCTCGTCCTCTCGCCAGGCGTCGGCGAAGGCCTGCTGGTGCTGAGCCTCGAGCGAGTAGTCCAGCTCGTCGCGGATCCGCTGGGCGAAGTCGTGCGCCATCCGGTCGCTGTCCACGTGGGGCAGGGCCGCCTGGAGGGTCTTGACCAGCGTCTTGACGTTGCGAATGTCGCTGCGGATCGCGTCGGCGATCCCGGGGTACTGGACCTTGACCGCGACGGCCTGGCCCGAGGGGAGCTCGGCCCGATAGACCTGCCCGATCGAGGCCGCCGCGATCGGCTCGCGCTCGATCCGCGCGAAGACCTCCTCCGGCGGACGCCCGAGCTCCTCGCGCAGGACTCGCTCGATCTTGTCCCAGGGCAGCGGGTCGCCCTTGGCCTGCAGGCGCGAGAGGGCCTGGCTGTAGATCCCCTGGTAGGCCGGCGGCACGACCCCGTCCATGAAGGACAGGATCTGGCCGACCTTCATCGGCAGGCCCTTCATTCCACCCAGGGTCTCGAGCAGCTGGCGGGCCGTGCGCTGGTGGAGCTCCTCCAGCGCGGCGTCCCGGCCCCGCGCGACCCGCTTCGCCCCGCTGGCGACAGCGCCGCCCGCCAGCCGCGCCGCCATTCCCCCGAGGGAAGCCAGCCGGCCGAGACGTCCCGTCCGGAAGCCCTTGCTCTCGCTCACCTGTCCATTCTTGGGCCTCGGGCCGTGGACACAAGGTCTGTGGGTAGGATCCCGCGGTGAAAGCGATCGCGCTGGCCCAGACGACTCCACGGGCGGGGGACCTCGCCGCCAACCTGGCCCAGCACCTCGAGTTGGCGAGCCGCGCCGCGGACGAGGGCGCCAGCCTGGTCGTGTTCCCCGAGCTCTCGCTCACGGGCTACGAGCTGGACCTCGCCGCGGAGCTGGCCCACGACCCCCAGGACGAGCGGCTCGCTCCCCTGCGCGAGCTGGCGAGCGCGCGCCAGCTGACCCTGGTGGTGGGCGCCCCCTTGCTCCGCGAGGGCCGGCTCCACCTGGCGGCCTTCGTGCTCGAAGGGGCGCGGGAGCGCCACTACACCAAGCGTCACCTGGGCACCTTCCCGGCGAGCGTCAACCCGGGCGGCCCCGTCCCGCCGCCCGAGCCGAGCGTGTTCGCGCCGGGAGCGCTCGACCCGCTCCTCGCCCACGCGGGCCGGTCAGCGGCCCTCGCGATCTGCGCCGACACGGGCCGCCCCAGCCACCCCGCCGCGGCCGCCGCACGCGGCGCCCAGCTCTACCTGGCGAGCATGTTCTTCACCCCCGGCGAGCTCGCGGACGAGCACGCCAAGCTGGCGCGGATCGCCGCGGAGCACGCGCTGCTCGTGGCGGCGGCCAACTTCGGCGGCCCCAGCGGCGGCCTGCCCTCGGCGGGGGGCAGCGCGGTCTGGGCGCCCGGCGGCGCGCTCCTGGCGCAGCTGCCCGAGCGAGGCGCGGGCCTGCTCCTGCTCGAGGAAGGGGACGCGGGCTGGGAAGCGAAGGCGCTGGAGCTCTAGCTCAGCGCCCCGGCGGGGCCTTGGTCAGCCGGGCGATCGCCGCGCGCGCCCGCTCGAGCACGTAGGGGACCTCCTCCTCGTCGGCCAGGAGCTGGCGCAGCTTGGGGAGAGCCGCGCGGGCGCCGAGCCGGCCGAGCGCCTCGGCGGCGGCTCCGCGGACCTTGGCCTGCTCGGCGTCGAGGAGGGGTGAGATCCGCGGGATCGCCGCGGCCCCCGCCGGACCGATCCTCCCCAGCGCGCGCAGGGCGGCCGGGCAGGCGTCGTGCTTGGGGTCGAGCAGCCCGACCAGCTCGGGGCGGGCCGAGGCCGCGGCGGGCCCGAGGCTCGCGAGCAGGCGGCAGGCCTCCCCCGCGCAGTGACAGCCGAGGAGCGCCCGCAGCGTTGGCACGAGCGGCGCCAGCTCTGCGCCGAGGCGCGGCAGCTCGCTCCATACGCGTCCGAGATCGCTGCAGGAGTGCTCGCCTTCGCCCGCCAGCAGCTTCCGCAAGCCTGCCAGCGCTGGCTCGAGCTCCCCCAGACGCGCGCGCGCCACCTGAGCGCGCGCGCGCCGGTCGAGCGAGACCTGCGCGTCGTCCGCCAGCGCCCGGACCGCCGGCAGGGCGGGGAGCGCGGCGGTGCCGATCGTCGCCAAGGCAGCTGCCGCCTGGACGGCGAGCTCTGGGGTCGCTCGGCTGCTGACCAGGTCGCGCAGGGGCGCCACGGCAGCCGGCTCGCGCAGCTCTCCCAGGATCTGGGCGGCCAGCTCCGCGGTCTCACCCATCTCGTCCTCGAGCAGGGGCAGCAGCTCCGGGATCGCCGGACGCGCCGCGGGCCCCAGACCCGCCAACGCTCGCAGCACCTGCTCGGGCTCGTCGGGGTCGCCGCGCAGCTGGCGGCGCAAGAAAGGGAGGGCCCAGGCCGCGCGCCCGCCGGCCAGGATCAGGACCTCGAGCGCGAACGGCTGGTAGTCCCCGTCGTCCAGGAGCGACCTCAGCGCGCCCTCGACGGCGTCGTCGTAGAGACCCGCCTGCGTGAGGATCTTGCTCGCCTGCGCGCGCAGCTCCAGGTCCGCGTCGCTCAGGAAGGGCCGCACGAGGCGCGCGATCGGAGCCGCGTGCCGCCCGAGGCTCACGAGGGTGGCCAGGGCCTGCCGGATCGAGTCGGGGTGCTCGTCGTCGCTCAGGGCCAGCTCCAGCCGAGGCAGGATGGGCTCGGCGAAGGGGCCCAGCGTCGAGAGCGACTCCAGCGCCCAAACGCGCACGCCCGGCTCTGGGTCGGCCACGCCCGCGCGCAGAGCGGGCACGACGTGGCGCTCGAGCCATGGGGGCGGACGGAGAAAGGGCAGGACGCGGTCCCAGCCCTCGTCACTCCGCAGCGGCCCCTGCGCCCTCGTCCAGGGCACGAACAAGAACCCGATCCCACCGAGCGCCAGCCCGCGCACGCGCGCCGAAGCGTCTCGCCGGCCGGCCTTGGCGAGGGCGGCGGCGATCTCGTCCACGCCCAGCGCGTCTGGCGTGCTCCTTCGGCCTGCTCGGATCAGCGCGGCGGCGGCGAGCCCTCGCACGCGCTCGTCGTCGTCCGAGTCCAGGGCCCCGAGCAGGGCCGGCAAGACCAGCTCCAAGTCAGGGCTCGCCGCGACGTTCGTCAGCACCCCCAGCGCCTCGCGGCGGCGAGCGGCGGGGCTCTCCGGCTCGCGGAGCGCGCGCTCGACGTCGCGCTGCTCGTGCTTCGTGTTCCAGAGTTTCGAGGTGACGAAGAGCTCGTCGCGCCGAATCTCGCCGGAATCGAAGAGCTCCTTGAGCGCGGCGCCGATTTCGGCCTCGTTGTCGTAGCAATGGGCGCAGTCGAT
>CALDQK010001118.1 GCA_937911525.1 uncultured bacterium | reverse complement strand
TGCCGGGAGGCCGGCCTCGGCCGCGGCGCGGTAGCCGGCCGCCGCGCCGACGTGGTCGCCGGCCTGGGTCTGCACGAGCGCCTCGGCCAGCTGCCGCTCAGCCTCGGCGGACTTGGGGCCCGGGGCCGTCGCCGAAGGGGTCGGCGTCAGCCGCGCCAGCGGCGTCGGGCTGGGGCGACTCGTCGGGGTGGCCTCAAGAGCGCCCCGGGACCCGATCCAGAGCGCCAGGCCCAGCGCGCCGAGCAGCGCCGCGACGCCGAGGCCCAGCCAGCGCGCGGCGCCTGGCGCGTCCGACCCGCTCCCTCCTCGAGCCAGCCGCTCGCGCACCTCGGCCAGGCTGGGCCGCGCGGCGGGGTCGGCCGCGAGGCAGTCCATGACCAGCTCGCTCAGCCAGAGGGGCACGTCCTCGCGCCGGGCCCGCGGCGGCTCGATCTGCTCGAAGGTCCCGCTCGAGAAGAGGGCCATGAAGGTCGGCGCCTCGACCGGAGCGTGCGTGGTGAGCGCGGCGTAGAGGAGGGCGCCGAAGCCGAACACGTCGGTGGCCGGCGTCGTCTCGCGCGCCTTGCCCCGCGCCTGCTCGGGGGACCAGTAGCCGGGGGTCCCCATCAGGCCGCCGGTCTGGGTCAGCCGGGTGTAGCTCGCCTCGAGGTCGAGGGTCAGGCCGAAGTCCGTCAGGCACGACGAGCCGTCCGGGCGGAGCAGCACGTTGTCCGGCTTGATGTCGCGGTGCAGCAGCCCCTGCTCGTGGACGTGCGAGAGCGCGTCGGCCTGCTCGTGGGCCAGGCGCAGCGCCTCGTCCAGGGGGAGGGGCCCCCGGCGCAGCCGCTCGTCGAGGGACTCGCCCTCGACCAGCTCGAGCGCCATGTAGGGGACCGTCGTCTCCCCGGAGTCGAGCAAGCGCATCACGTGCGGGTGATCGAGGCGGGCCAGGGCGCTCAGCTCTCGGCGCGTCCGCTCTCGCGAGGCTTCGTTCGCGCCCTTGTGCGAGAGCAGGGCCTTGAGCGCGACCTCGCGGCCGTCGCGGCGGTCGACGGCGCGGTAGACGACGCCCATGCCGCCTTTGCCGATCATTCCCTGGAGGTCGTAGGGTCCGACGCTCTGCACGCGTCGATCCTACGGGCCGCCCCACACGGCGACGACCCGTCGCAGTCGCAACGGGTCGTGGCGGGGCGCTACTTTGCCAGCGCGGTCCGGTTAGTAGGCGCGGCGAGCGAAGCGGGCGGCGTCAGCGGTCAGGGGCGCGGGGCGCGCGAAGGCCTCGGACTCGTTGAGGCGGGCGCTCAGGCTCCCGACGGCGGGCCGCTGCATGTGGCGGTGACGAATCATGCTAGTCCTCCTGGGAGGGCTCGTCGCCCGTGACGAACTCGTGCAGGTCCTCGGGCTCGAGGCCAAGCAGGATTCCACGGACGAAGCGGTTGCGAAGCTGGCTCATGCGGGTCGAATCCATAACGGGCTCCTCTCTGGTGAACTACCTATCGGTGGGGGCGCCGCGGACCTTGAGCTTTCATCTGAGTTGTTTTCGAGGTCGGCATCCTCTAGGCTCCGACCCCATGCGCCGCGCTCGGAAATGCTTCCGTGACAAGCGGTTGGGTGCTTCGCTCCAGCTGCTCGCTCTGCTCGCGATCCTGTCTGGGTGCGCGAGCGCGCCCCTCACTCAGGCACTTCGACCCGCTGGCCGGCGCGTCGTGCTCCTCCTCGACGCCTCGACCTCGATGCGCAAGAACGACCCCGAGGGGATCGCGCCGCTGGGCGCCCAGCTGGTGCTGGGGCTCGTGGGCAGCGACGACAACGTGGGGGTGATCACCTACGCCGCCTCGGCCGAGGTCCAGCGCCCCCTCTCCCCAGCGGGCACCCAGCGCCAGGGTCTGGGGCGCCAGCTCGCCGCGGTCGAGCGCAACGGGATCACCGACTTCGCGACCGCCCTCGAGCGGGCGCGCGCCATGCTGGCCGCCGGCAACGCCCCCCGCGGCTCGGCCCTGATCCTGCTCACCGACGGCGTCCCCTACCGAGGCCGCCGTCGCCGCGACGGGCCAGCCCTCAAGCCCGTCCTCGACCAGCTGGCGGCCAAGGGCTGGCGGATCTTCGCGATCGCCCTGGGCGCAGAGGCCCAGGACCCCTTCCTGGCGCGGATCGTGGCCATCACGGGGGGCGGGGTGTTTCCGGCCGCCCGCGCCGAGGAGCTGCCAGCCGCCTTCGCCGACGTCGCGACCGAGGCCCTCGGCTACCTGCGCGCGGAGCGGGGGGGACGAGAGCTGCGGGTGCTCCCCCACACCGGCCGCTTGGCCGTCCTCGCGCAGGGCGGCGTCCTCGAGGGCCTGACCCACGAAGGCCAGCCGCGCGAGGCGATCCGCACCCAAGCCGGGGACTTCAGCGTCGGCCTGGTCGAGCAGCCGGAGGCCGGCCAGTGGAAGGTCGAGGCCAGCCAGGCCAGCGAGGTCCTGGCGCTGCTCGAGCCGCGCTTCTCGCTCGAGTTCGTGGCGGGCAAGCCCCCCGAGCGAGTCGTGGCGGGGGAAGAGGTGGTCGTCTCGGTGCGCCTCGTCGGTGAGGACGACGCCCTGAACGAGGTCCGCGACCGCCTCTTGCTGCGGGCCAAGCTGAGCCTGGGCGAGCGCGCGCTGGGCACGCCGCGCCCCCTCAAGCGCGAGGGCGAGGGCTTCGCCGTGTCCTTCCGCGCCCCGCGCGTCCAGGAAGAGTCCAGCCTGTCCCTCGTGGTCGAGGCGCGGATCCAGGGCGGCGACGAGCGCTTCGTCCTCCGCCGCACCCGCGCGCTGACCGTGGCGCCCGCCGACGGGAGCACCGGCGCTCCGATCCCGCTCGCGATCGGGCTCGAGCCGACCAAGGTCGAGCGCGCCGCGTGGTCCGACGCCCCCGCCGAGCGCCTGCAGCTGAAGCTGCAGGGCGACCCCCAGCGCGCCGCCACCCTGCGCGTCGCCGGCCAGCAGGTCGAGCTCGACGCTGGCGCCAGCCGCACCCTCGAGGTCCCGCTCCGCGCGGGTCGCGTCGCCCTCGCGGCCGAGGGGCCAGACGGCGCGCGCTGGAAGGGGAGCGTCCAGGTCACCCTCGCGCGCTACGCCCTCGAGGGACCGCGCGAGCTGCGCTTGCCAGACCTCCCCGCTGGCGTGGCCCTCACGCCGCAGCTCGTGGAGCTGAAGCTGAGCCCCCAAGGGACGCTCCAGCTGGAGGCAGGCGAGCTGCGCGGCCCCGGCGGCGCGCGCCTCCCGCTCGCGCTCGAGGGAAACGCGCTCAGCGTCAGCCCCGCGGCGGACCTCCCCCCCGGTGACTACCGCGGCGCGCTGAAGCTCGAGGTCGAGGGCGTCGCCGGCCTCGCCCCGCGCGAGCTGCCCGTGTCGCTGAAGCTCCTCCCGCCGGTCCGCGCCCCCGAGCCGGTCGCGCTGCGCGGGAGCTGGGGCTGGACCACCACGCCGGTCGAGGTCGCCTGGCCAGCCGGGAGCCCGGTCGAGATCGAGATCGAGCCCAGCGCGCTCGCGGGCGCCGCCACGATCCACCCCGAGCTCGACATCCGGATCGAGCCCCTCGACGGCTGGAAGGGCGACGCTCTGGGCGCCGCTCCCCGCCGCTTCGCGTTCTCGGTCTACCTGTCCTCGGACCTCCCCGCCGGCCGCTACCAGGGCCAGGTCGCGGTCCGGGCCAAGCAGGGCGGGCGCCGCCTCGAGATCCCCGTGACCCTGGACCTCAAGCGGTGAGGCGGCTCCGTCCCCTCCTCGCGGTGGCCCTGCTGCTGGGGCTCGCGCCGGTCCTGCGCGCCGGAGACGAGCCGCCGGTCACGGTCGTGCTCGACCGCTCCGCGAGCCTGCGCCACGCCGACCCCGAGGGCCAGGGGCTGCGCGCCCTGGCACAAGCCCTGGTCCTCGCGCTCCGGCCCGGGCAAGAGCTCGCCATCCTGGCCCAGGGCGTCGATCAGGCGCCCGCTCCGCTCCCAGAGGACCCCGCCGCGCTCGCGCAGCGGCTCGCGCACGTCCTCAGCGCGACGCCAGCGGCGGGCGGCCTCGACCTCCAGCCCCTCCTCGAGCGCGCGGCCAAGCGCGGCCCTGGCGTCGTCGTGCTCTACGGAGACGACGACCTCGACGTGGTCGGGCCCGGCGGCGAGGTGCCCCCCGCGGCGCTGGCGCTCGCCAAGGAGTCCACCCCGCGGCCCGCCCGGGACGCCCTCAACCAAGCCGCGCTCCAACTCCTGCGCCGCTCCCTCGGCGAGCAGGAGGGCCTGCGCCTGGTCGCGCTGGTGGCGCCGTTGCCGGGAGGGGCGCGCGTCACGCCCTACCTGGCGGCCCTCGGCGCCGAGCGCATCCCCCTCGACGGCGAGGCACCCTTGCGCCTGGCGACCGCGATTCGCGGCGGCCCCGTGGGCCAGCGCCTGGAGCTGGCTCCCGAGGCCAGCGAGCTCAGCCTGCCCTACCCCGCGCGAGTGACCCTCGCCGCCCGCCGACCGCTGCAGCTGAAGAGCGGCAGCGCCCTGGACGGCGAAGGCCGCCTGTGGGTCCTGGACCTCAGCGCGGCCTGCCCCCTCCCGCCGAATCACGGCCCGCTGACGGCCTACGTCGCGCCGCGCCTGCCGGCGCCCAGCGCCGTGCGCGCCTTCCGGCTCCAGGACGGCAGCGTGCGCGTGCTCGCCGCGGCCGCGCCGAGCTACGCGGAGCTGGTCGCCCTGAGCGGAGACACGCGCGAGCCCCTCCGCGGCGCGCCACCCAGCGCGCTCCTCCGCAGCGTGCCCGCCGAGCGGACCGCGCTGCGCGCGGCGCTCCGCCTGAGCGACGGGCTCCTGGGCGCGGCGGCCGAGGTCCCGATCGAGGAGGCGAAGGCGGTGCTCAGCTCCGGCGAGCTGCGCGTGGGGACTCCGGCCCGCTTCGAGCTGACGCTCACGGACGGGCTCCCGGTCGAGGCCTTCGAGCTGGAGGTCCGCGAGTCCTCGGGCCGCTTCGAGGTGATCCCGGTCGAGATCTCGGGCGCGAAGGCGCGGGCGAGCTACACCCCGCGCGGCGCCGGCGCCCTCCGCTTGAGCGCGCGCGGGCCCCTGCGCCTCGAGGCGCCCGCGCTCGAGGTCGCCGCTTCGCTCAGCTACACCCTCGAGCTCGACGCGCCGCAGGCGGCGGGGCAGGTCGTCGAGCTGGCCAGCCCCCTCGCGCTCGACGGGGAAGGGCGCGCCTCGCTGAAGCTGACCCTCCGCGTCGACCCGGCGCCCGCGGCCCCCGTCCAGGTCAGCCTGGGCGTGGAGGGGATCGAGGGCGCCCGCCTCGAGCCCGCCGATCCGATCGCGCTCTCGGGCGAAGCCAGCGTCGAACGGACCCTGGTCGTCCCCCAGGGGCGCCCGCCCAACAAGTCGCTGGCGCTGAAGCTCACGGCCGCAGAGGGCGAGACCCAGCGCCTCGTGCCGGCCAGCCGCCCCCTCCCCCTCCAGCCGCCGCCCTCCTGGAAGCGCCTCTTCGTCGCCGCGGGGCTGGTGCTGCTCGCGCTGGTGTGGGGGCTCCTGCTCTGGATCGCTCGCCGCCGCGAGAAGCAGTTCGTCACGACCGAGCTCAAGGACAAGCAGCTGCGCACGATCGGGCGCAACGGGCGCCTCTCGCCTGAGCGCTACATGTTCCGCCACCACCTGATCTCCGAAGAGGAGGGGGTGATCGTCGACCCCGACGAGTCGCCCGAGGGCTCGCTCCTGCTCCAGGTCCGGCGCGACGGCAAGGTCGAGGTCACCGCGCAGGAGGGCGCCAAGCTGATCCACGAGGACCGCCCCACCGTGCTCGCCAACAAGCTGATCCTCGAGCACGGGACGGCCTTCGCCATGGTCTCGGGCCAGCGCGCGCTCCGCTACGTCTACCTGAGCGAGGAGCCGAGCGGTGAGGAGCTCTCCAAGCGCTACCTCGACGGCGCCAGCTTGAGCGCCGAGGAGATGCGCGACTCGGGCGTGTTCGTGCTCCTCGACGACAAGGACAACATTCCCACCAGCGAGGCCCGCCTCGACGCCAGCCAGGAGCTGGTGTTCCCCAGCTCGCAGGAGACCTTCGGCGCCTCGAGCAGCGTGCGGGTCGTGCCCCCCAGCGACTCGGGCCGCCAGCCCCTCGTCAGCGACGAGGGGATCGTGATCATGAACAGCGACGAGGGCGAGATCCTCGACAGCCAGGACCTCGACTTCCTCGAGCAGACCCAGGTCGACGAGCTGCCTCTCGCCAGCGACTCGACGGCGGTCTCGTCGGACGACGACTCCATCAAGCTGGAGGACCTCCTCGGAGGGGACTGAGCGTCGCCGGCCACGCGTGTCCCCTGGCGCCGAGCCCGTGCGGGCGCGAGTCCACGCGCGCACCCCTGTTTGTGGGGGGGCACTGAATTCTCATTGAGGGCGTCCGACCTTTCCCTTACGGTCCCTTCACCAAATGACTACCGCCGACGCTGAAACGACCCCGACTCGCCGCCGCCACAGCGGCCCCGCGTGCCCGGTCTGTCAGTTCGCAGGCGCGCGGCGCGTGCAGCGGCGCTGGTTCGAGCGCGCCCTGCCCCTCGGCTTCGCCTACCGCTGTCGCCAGTGCGAACATCGCTTCATGGCCCCCGCGCCGCGGCCGCCCCGCCGCCCCGGCGCCCGCCAGTGCGTCTCGTGCCGCTCGGCCGAGGTGCACCGCAAGGAGCGTCTGTGGTGGTTGCTCTTCCTCCTGGCGCGCTACTCTTGCCAGCGCTGCGGCCGGAAGTTCATCTCGCTCTGAGCGCCGGAGCGCGCCGCTGCGCCCGCTCGCGCCGCTGAGCGCGCGCCTCCTCCAGCAGACCAGAGAAGATCGCGCGCGCCTGGGGGGTGGTCATCATCTCGGGGTGCCATTGAACGCCGAGCACGAAGCGCCGGTCGGGGACCTCGACCGCCTCTACCACCCCGTCCGCCGCGCGCGCGCTCACGACCAGCCCGCTGGCCACGCTGCCGATCGCCTGGCCGTGGAAGCTGTTGACCTCGCCCTCGCGCGCGCCCTGCCACAGACCCGCCAGGCAGCTCCCGGGGCGGACCACGACGTCGTGGGCGACCAGGCTCCGGGCGGAGATCCCGTGGGTGCGCGAGAGCTCGCGGTCCTGGCGCAGATCGCGCAGGGTCCCGCCCAGGTGGACGTTGAGGAGCTGGTGCCCGCGACAGACGGCGAGCACGGGGAGGTCCCGCGCCAGCGCCTCCCGCAAGAGGGCCATCTCGAAGGCGTCCCGCTTGGCGTCGACCAGGACCGCGGCGCTGGGATCCCCCCCGTAGCAGCGCGGGTCCACGTCGCCGCCCCCCGTCAGGACGAGCGCGTCGGCCTCGGCCAGGATCTCGCTCGCTGAGCGCTCGTCCCGGGGGCTGACCTCCACGGTCCGCGCGCCGAGGCGGGTCAGCGACGCCTGGTAGGCGGCCTGATGCAGGCCCACGTCGTTGGCCCAGTCGGCGCCGATCGAGAGCACGACGCGAGGCGCGTCGGGGTCTGGAGCGGCGTGGACCCAGGCGCGGAAGCCGAGCATCCCGGCGGCGCCCAGGCCGAGCAGGCCGACGAGCGCCGCCAGGAGCCGCCGCAGGGTGCGGCGCTTGCGGCCAGGGGGTGGAGACGTTGGGTCGATGGCGTCGGCCAAGCGGACTCCTTTCGCGCGGGGGAGAGGGGAGGTTTCAGGCGGTGATCAGGCGAGCGCGCTTGACGCGCTCGCGCATCGCCAGGCCGCCCGCCGCCACGACGTAGAGGAACAGGCAGTTCAACAGGTGGAAGGCCGCGTAGGCCGGGGCGCCGCCGCTGGGGAGCAGGCGGGCGCTCCACAGGCGCGGCAGCTCGAAGGCCCGCTCGAGCAGGCTCCCGTCGAAGGCCGCCGCCTGCGTGACCGCCACGCTGAGCACGAACACCAGCGCCGTCGCGAGCAAGGTCGCCCAGCTGGGCTTCAGGTAGCCCCGCAGACCGCGGCGCGGCGCGACCTCGCCCTCGATGGTCGCCTCGGAGAGGACGACCGCCGTGTCCAGCGTCCCGTGCTTCAGCGCCACGCTGAGCGGGAAGAGCACGCCCAGGACGGGGAGCGGGTCGTCGCCGTGGACGACGTCGTTGAGGGTGTGGCGGTGGACCGCCAGCTTCTCGCGCAGGTAGGCGCCCACGTTGGCGGGGTTGGCCTGGCTGCCCAGCTCGCGCAGGAAGGCGCTGAAGCGCTCCCAGCGGCCCTCGCCCGCGGGGCCCGCCGAGAGGGTAGCGCGCAGCTCGTCCAGCCCCGCGCGGAGCCCCTCGTCGTGGCGAATCTCGCTCAGGGTCGCCAGCAGCCCCAGGACCGGGGTCTCGGTGCGCGGCGCGGGGTCGACCACCGGGGTCTCGGGCGAGATCCCCTGGGCCAGCTGGAAGAGCAGCCACGGGTGATCGACGCCGGCGGCGATCGCCTGGGGCAGGCCGCCGAAGAGGCGCGGGTTGAGCTCGATCAGGTAGGGCGTCTCTCCCTCGGCCCAGCGGAAGTCGAGCTGAGCCAGGCCGTGCCAGTCGAGGGACTCGAGCAGGCGGCGGGCCACCGCCTCCGCCTCGGGGGCGGCCACGGTCTCGCGCAGCACCCCGGCGCCGGTGGTGCGGGGGAACTGGCGCACGTTGCGGTAGGTGTGGAGCGCGACGCAGCGGCCCTCCTCGAAGAGCGCGCTCACGCAGATGTCGTCGCCGCCGACGGCCTCCTGCACGATCGGCATCTCGTCGGGGCCGAGGCCGTAGCCGCTGACGAAGGCGGCGTAGACCGAGACCAGCTCCTCGGGGGTGTCGACCTTCTCGATCCCGACCCCGGCTGCGGCGCCGCGGACCTTGACGAACACGGGGTAGCTCAGGTCGGGCGCCGCCCGGTAGACCTCGGCCAGGTGAGCGAAGCGGTGCGTGGTGGGGATCGTGAGCCCCAGCTCGTCGGCCAGATCGGCCAGCTTGCCCTTGTCGCGGGTCTGGCTGATCTGGGCGTGGCTCGGCAGGGCGAGCGCGACGCCGAGGCGGTCGAAGCGCTCGCGGTGCTCGGCGATCAGGTAGGTCTCGCTGTGCACCGGCAGCAGCACGACCTCGCGACCCGCCGCGAGCTCCGCTCGCGCCACCTCCTCGACCGTGTCGAGGAAGCCCTCGGGGTCGACGCGGGGGTCGGGGTAGCGAAAGCTCTCGGCGCAGTAGCGCGAGAAGGTCGCCGGGGCGAAGCCGACGGAGTCGCCGCAGAGGACGCGCACCCCGCGACGACCGAGCGAACGAGTGGTGGCCAAAGCCGGCCAGCCCCGGGCGTAGGTGACGATCGCGGTGGGGTAGGTGGTCTGCTCGCTCATGGGGCCTCCTCGGCTGGGGTTCGAGGAGCTCGTTTGCGAGGCGTGTGCCGCGACGCGTTAGGCGCTTAAGTGCCTGCAGGAAAAGGCCTGGCGTCAGGGGTGAGCGTGGGGAGCGGGCAAGGTTGAACGCGCTGCGTCAAAAACGTTCACTCCGTGGACGCAGCAAGTCGGGCGGCTTTCGCCATAATGCGCCCCACGCGTGGCCAAATCGATCGCTTGTCCCAACTGCAAGTTCCCCAACTTCGCGGGAGCCGCCGAGTGCCTCCTCTGCAAGACGTCCCTCGAGGGCGTCGAAGCCGTCGAGCTCGAGGCGAGCGATCGTACCGAGGCCGACGCGGTGGCCTACCTCTGCTGCCACCCCTTCCCCCCCGAGCCTCTCTACGAGGGCGCGCGCCTCAGCCTGGGCCGGACCCGCAAGGCGGACATCACCCTGCCCCACCACTCGATCTCGCGCCGACACGGCGAGGTCAGCGTCGCTGAGGGCACCGTCCGCTTCGAGGACCTGAGCCAAAACGGCAGCTTCATCAACGGCAAGCGCGTCGAGGGCTCGGTCGAGCTGCGCCCTGGCGACGTGTTGACGCTCGGCCCCTACGACCTCGAGCTGCTCGCCGAGCGACCGCCCGAGGGCGACGACGACGAGGCCGCCGAGAACACCTCCGAGCTCGACTTCACATCGCTCATGAGCGGCCTGCTCGAAGAGACCTCGATCTTCGAGGTGCTGCAGGGGCTCGAATACAACAGCAAGACGGGCACTCTGAGCCTGATCGCGGGGCGCCTGCGCGGGACCCTCGTCGTGCGCGATGGCAAGCCCTGGTCGGCGACCCTGGGCGACCTGCGCGACGACGAAGCCGTGCTGCGCATGACCGAGCTCGAGGAGGGGCGGTTCATCTTCCACAGCACCGTGGGCGACGGCGCCCGCTCCATGGACAGCCGCCTGACGGCGCTGCTCCTCGAGGCCAGCCGCCAGCGCGACGAGCTCTCCACCCACCTCGACATCGATCCCCCCACGCTGACTTAGACCCAGTGAGCCTCCTCGCTCGCCTGAGACTCTTCGCCTTCCTCGGCTCTCTGCTGCTCTTCGGGCTCGAGCCGCTGGTGGGGCGTCTGCTGCTGCCCTCCTGCGGAGGCGGCTTCCACGTGTGGGCCGCCTGCCTGATGTTCTTCCAGGGCGCCCTCTTCCTCGGCTACCTCTACTGCCACTTCTTCGCGGCGCGCCTGGGCCGCTGGCACCTCCTGCTCGCGCTGGTGCCCCTGGCCTTCCTCCCCGTGGGGCGCTGGCTGGGAGCCCTCGAGCCCAACCCCGCCGCGCCGACGGGCTCGATCCTGGGAGCGCTCACGCTCTCGATCGCGGTGCCTTTCGTCGTCCTCTCGACGACGGGGGTGATCGCGCAGGGCTGGCTGGCGGACTCGGAGCTGCCCGAGCGAGAGAACCCCTACCAGCTCTACGCCGCGAGCAACGCGGGCTCCTTCGCCGCGCTCCTGGCCTACCCGCTCCTGGTCGAGCCCCTGCTCGGGTTGAGCGCGCAGCGCTGGGGCTGGAGCGCAGCCTTCTGCGGCTACTGGCTCCTGGCTTGGAGCGTCGCGCCCAAGGGGAAGGGCGAGGGAGGGTCGGCCGAGACCGAGGAGCCGAGGGCCGCCGAGTCGGAGCCCGAGGGAGCGAGGGCCGGCGCCGAGGGGCCGACGGCCGAGACCGCGGAACCGACGGCCGAGACCGAACGACCGATCACGCTCGGTCGGCTGCTGGTGTGGCTCATCCTGAGCGCGGCGCCCTCGGCGGTGTTGATGGCCGTCACCAACGTGATCGCCATGGACCTGGGCTCGGTGCCCTTGGTGTGGGTGGTGCCGCTCAGCATCTACCTGCTCAGCTTCGTGCTCACCTTCGGCCCCGCGGCCCGCTACCCCAAGGTCTTCGCGGCGACCTGGCCCTTGGCCTTCGCGGTGGCCCTCGTGGCCTGGGTCAGCGGCAAGGGCTTCAGCTGGATCTCTGGCCTGGTCCAGCTGCTCGTGCTCGGAGTCGCCTGCTGGGTCGGCCACGCCGAGCTCTACCGCAGCCGCCCCGCCCCCCGCGCCCTGACCGCCTTCTACCTCTGCATCTCGCTGGGCGGCTGGCTGGGCGGCGTGTTCGTGGCCTTGCTCGCGCCGCGCGCCTTCGACACCCTGCTCGAATACCCGCTCGCCCTCGCCGCCCTGGCGGTTGGGTTGATCGCGGTCAGCCGCGACCGGCCAGCGGCTCCAGGTGCCCGAGCCGTCTCGATCCTCAGCCTGGCTGCGCTCTGCGGGGCAGGGTTCTGGTGCGTCTATCGCTCGATCGTCGTCCACCCCTGGGCGGCCGAGGTCCGCAACGAATACGGGATCTATCGGGTCGGGACCGACATGGCGCGCGGGCCGGACGGGAAGATCCTCAAGGTCGCCGGTAACCCGGTGCCCCTCAGGAGCATCATTCACGGGACCACGATCCACGGGCGTGAGGTCGTCGATCCAAGCCTGCACGGCTTCCCGATCGGCTACTTCCACAGGCGCTCGCCCCTCGGCCAGACCCTGAGCTTCGCGCCGAAGAACGCGCAGGTCGCGATCATTGGCCTCGGAGCCGGAGCCCTGGCTGGAAACCTGCGCGCGGGGGATCGGCTGACCTACTACGAGCTCGACCCGCTGGTCGAGAAGCTCGCCCGCGAGCACTTCCACTACATCGAGAAGAGCCCCGCCACGATCGAGCCGGTGCGACACGGCGACGCGCGCCTCGAGCTGAAGAAGACCCCGGACGCGCGCTACGACGTCCTGATCGTCGACGCCTTCTCGAGCGACGCGATCCCCGTCCACCTCCTCACGCGCGAGGCGATCGCGCTCTACCTGCGCAAGCTGAAGCCGACCGGCTGGCTCGTGTTCCACATTTCGTCGCGCTACTACGACCTCCGCCCCGTCCTGCACGCGACCGCCGCGGCGCTCGATCCCACCCTGATCGGGCTGGTGGCGGACACCACCAACCAGCGCCTGGCCCCCTTCGAGGACCCGAGCCAGGCCTACCTGTTGACCCGGAGCGAAGACCGGCTCGGGCTCCTCACCGCGCGCGGCTGGCGCCCTGCCGCCGAGGTCGAGATCCCCAGCGTCTCGCCCTGGAGCGACGACTACGCCAACATCCTCGTCCCGCTCTGGCTGAAGCTCCGTCGCTAGGTTCTGACTGAGCGCTCACGGGCAGAGCGGGCGAGCCCGCTCGGTTGAAAATTCCTCGGGGCAGCGGTCGAGCGACTCCGCTCGCTAAACTTGGAGCATGAACGCCCCTGCGGCACCCGAACACGACCTGCGCGGCCCCCTCCTGCGAATGGCCGAGTTCTTCGTGGCTGAGAACCTGCCGCGAATCGAGACGGTCCGCGACGTGTTCGAGCAGGGCCGCGTCCTCGTCGAGCGGGGGATCCCCGTCGCCCCCACCGAGGCGCACTTCCTCCGTCAAGTCGCGTTCCAGATGCTCCAGATCCAGGACGACCAGCTGGAGAGCGACAACCACGCCGCCCTGGCCCGCGTGGCGGCCCTGGCGCTGGCGATCATCGAGGACGACGACTTCACGATCCCGGAGGGCTACGGCGTCGCCAACCCGCAGGCCCTCGACTCCCTCGCGATCGAGCTCAAGCAGGAGAGCTTCCAGCGCGACATGAGCGTCGGCGTGTGCGTCGGGACCTACGACCTCAGCTTCACCGACGTCAGCGGGCTCGAGGGCTTCGAGGAGCGAGTCCCCGAGCAGCTGCGCGACCAGCGCTTCGAGCGCGCCCTGAATCAGATCCGGATTCACCTCCGCCAGGGCGGAGACATCCTCGCCAAGCAGAGCGACCCCGAGCGCCAGGCCGCTCATGCCAAGCGCTTCGAGGCCGCCTGCATGCGCGCCCGCAACCTGTTGGCGCGCCTGCTCGCCTTCCCGCCCAAGGAAGACCACCCCGTCGTGCGGGCGCACGTCGTCCGCCGCGAGCTGAAGCAGATCGAGGTCGACGCCCTCGGCGCCCAGCGGATCAGCGAGGCCGAGCAGGCCGCGCAGGCCGCCGAGCTCCTGGCCTGGACCGAGCAGGACCTCGGCGAAGAGCTCACCGACGAGAACAAGGCCCAGATCGCCGCGCGCATCGAAGAGGCCGCCCGCGAAGAGCTCGAGGACGAGGACGACGACCTCGGCGGAGTGAGCGGGATCTGGTTGTTCCAGGAAGAGAGCTAGCCTCTTCCCTGGCTCTGGCTAGTGCGCCTGGAGCCAGTTGTCCCCGCGGCCGACGTCGACCTTGAGCGGGACGGCGAGCTCGAAGGCGTTCCCCATCTCCTCGCGCACGAGCGCCTCGAGCCGGTCGAGCTCGTCGGCGGGGGCCTCGAGCAAGAGCTCGTCGTGGACCTGGAGCAGCATCCGCGCGGCGAGCTGCTCTTCGCGCAGGCGGCGGTCCACGGCCAGCATCGCGAGCTTCATGATGTCGGCCGCGCTGCCCTGGATCGGCGTGTTGAGCGCCATCCGCTCGGCGTTGGCGCGCTCCATCCGCCGCGCGGTGCGCAAGGCGCCGAGCGGACGACGCTGGCCG
>CALDQK010001117.1 GCA_937911525.1 uncultured bacterium | reverse complement strand
CCCAGGGGCGGGCAGAGCCGGCGCTCTTGCTCGAGGAGCCACTCCACAGCGGCGAGCAGTCGGTCGGAGGTCACCGCGACGGGGCGCGGCGACCAGCGAGCCCCGCGTGCCCGCACGTTGAACGAGGCCCCTGGAGGGAGCCGCCTCACCACGCGCTCCAGCTCTCGAGAGGCCACCAGCATGGGCGGCACCTCCTCCGCCGGGTAGCGCGCCCGCACGTTGACGAGGATCTCCAGGGAGGCGCTAGGCGACGAAGCGGAAGCCGAAACGCCGCGCTCCCACCGGGCCAGGACCGCCGCGATCCGGGGGTCCTCCCCAGGGACCTGGCGCAGGGAGGCAAGGAGCTCTGGGACCCAGACCTGAGGGCTGCCGTGGCTCAACCAGATCCTCTCTCCGGGGACCCCCAGGACATCGGGCTGTGCGCGCAGAGCGCGGGAGTCCCGCCCGAGGACGAGCAGGACATCCACCAGCACCTGCCGGAATGCCTCGGAGACCTGCACCTCGTGCAGGTATGGGAAGGCCTCCGTGCTCGTCAGCCAGCCCCGCAGGCCGTCCTGGGCTGTGTCCTGATCCGGGAGGCGGATCGCCCTCCCGTCGAGCAAGCGACTCGCCTCCTGCCGGACATCTGGGTCGGGATGGCTCTCAGCGGTGGCACGCAGCAGGGCAACGCAGGACTCCGGGGTGAGCACCTCCTTTGCCAAGCTCAAGGGACGCAGGGTGGTCCGTTGCTGGTACCGCTGGCGATTCTCCTGGAGCAGGCGGACTTCCTGCCAGGGCGGATCGGGGGAGGTGAGCGAGTCCTCCAGCAGTTGGCGGCGGGCTTCGTCGTCCAGTCCGAGCAGGGCGGATCGCCCTGCCCAAAACCTCAGGGTGCGCGGGAGGTCGTAGGCCAGAAGGGCGCCCAAAGCAGGCGGGGTCATGACCACGGTCTTGACCAGGAGGAAGGGCGCTAGCGGGATCAGGTGGAGTGGGGACCCGCCGGCTGGACCACGGAGGTTGCTCCGCCTCCGCGCCCAGGGTCGGATCAAGTCCGCGCTGATCCAGTTGGGCGAATCCTCAGAAATGAGCCCTTCTCCAGCGATCTCTACCCTGCGGGTCCCCTCGGTTTCGCGGACGTAGTGGGCGGCGCTGCAGCCCGTGAGGGCCAGCGCGAGGATCAAGGAGTGGATCTTCACAGCAGCCTTGGTCCGCAAGGAGCGCGCCGTGATCTAAGCGCTGACCATTCCGCCAGAGACGGGCAGGAGCGGCGACTCTCTGACACCACCTCCAGACCTCGGTGTGGGAGAGCCGACACCGGGGTCTGGAGGCGGGCCCGGGCCGCGCCTCAGCCTCGCGAAGCCCCGGCGCCGACCGGCTCCTGCTCCTCGGAGTCGGGCTCGGCCTCTCCGGGCTCCTCGGGGCGCTCGCGCCTCCGCTCCGAGGGCGCGCGGCGCCGCCCGATCGCCTCGACCAGCTCGGCGTCGGCGCGGAGGTGGAGGTCGCGCTGCGGGTAGGCGATCTCGATCCCCTCCGCGGCGAAGCGGTCGCGCAGCCCCAGCTGAAGGTCGTTCAGCACCGGGTAGCGCAGGCGCACACTCGCCACGTAGACCCAGAGCTCGAGCGCCAGGCTGCTCTCGTCGAAGGAGGTGAAGTAGGTCTGGGGCGCGGGGTCCTCGAGCACGTCGGGGTGGTCCCCGGCGACCTCGAGCAGCACGCGCTGCGCCTCGCGCACGTCGGTCGCGTAGTGGACGCCGATCTGGACCTTGAGGCGCAGCTTGCTGTCCGAGAGGGACCAGTTGATCACCTGGCCCGTCACGAGCTCCTTGTTGGGCAGGACCAGCTCCTTGTGGTCGACGATCGTGGTGGCGCGCATCCGAATCCGGCTGACGCGCCCGCTCAGCTCGCCGACGGTCACCACGTCGCCGACCCGGATCGGGCGCTCGAAGAGCAGGATCAGGCCCGAGACGAAGTTGGCGAAGATCTCCTGCAGGCCGAAGGCCAACCCGAAGGTCAGGGCCGCGGCCAGCCACTGAATGTTGGCCCAGCCGACCCCGAGGGTCGCGAGCACGGCCGCCGAGCCGACGAAGGCCACGACGTAGCGGGTGATCGTCGTCGCGGCGTAGAGGGCGCCGGGCGCCATGGGCAGGTGCTCGAACACCAGCAGCTCGAGGAGCCCCGGCAGGTTACGGAACAGGATCAGGGTCGCGAGCAGGAGGATCAGCGCCAGGCCAAGGTCCGCGACGGTCAGGCGGAGCGGCAGCGAGCTGCCGCCCTCGAGCGAGTCGGCGACCTGGCCCAGCGAGGGCAGCCCCAAGCCAGCGGAGCCCGAGGGAGGCGACTCGCTCGACGAACTCGGGCCCTCGCTCGAGGCGCCTCGCCCGGCGAGCTGCGCGAGGGTCGTCTCCTCGCTGGGTCGCGGGAGCACGCGGAAGCCGGGGTAGACCTGCAGCCGGTCGAAGCGCTCGAGGGCGGGCAGGGCGTCCTGCCAGATCCAGAGCGAGCCCAAGAGGCAGAGCAGGAGCGAGCCCGAGCTGACCAGGCGCCGCACGTGGTTGCTGGCGGCCTCCTGCAGCTCGCGCCGCGCGTCGGCGAGGGCCTCGGCCTCGGCCTGCTCGTCGTCCTCTTCGCCTGCGACGGACTCCCGCGCCTCGCGGGCGGCCCGCACGGCCTCACGCAGGCGCGCCAGCGCGAGCTTGCGGCGCACCAGGCAGCCGAGCAGGAAGAGCCCGCCCGCGAGGCCAGCCGTGAGCGCGGCCCGCTCGACCAGGTAGAGCGCCGAGAAGTAGTAGCCGGCGAGCGAGATCAGGCCCAGGACCAGCGGGGCCAGGAGCGCGAGCGCGAAGAGCGGCCAGGCGAGGCGACTCGCCCAGGGACCTCGGCGCTGGAGCAGCTGCTGCACGAGGGGACCGCGAGGCCAGGCCAGCTTGCCGAGCGGGGCCGCCACCCCGACCAGCAGGAGCACGAAGGCCAGCAGGCCGAGGGAGTCGCTGAACTCGGTCCGGGTCTGGCGCTCCATGCTGTAGATCACGAACACCAGCGGGCAAGCCACCAGGAGCAGGGCGCGCGCCTGGGCGTGGAGCTGCTCGAGGACCGCCTCGCGCCAGCGAAAGAGCGCGGTGGCCAGGCCCTCGGCGCGGGTCAGCTGCCCGAGGAGCAGGAGCGGAAAGGCCGCGCCCGCCATGGCCAGCGCGCCGACCGCGACGGCCTTGGCGACGAGGAGCTGGCGCGGCGGAGCGAGCAGGATGAGCGCCAGGGCGGTCACCAGGAGCGGCGCGCAGGCGGCCACGAGGGTCGGGCTCAGCAGCGCCAAGAGGCTGTTGGTGTCGGAGTCGCGCTCGGGGTCCCAGGCGTCCTCGAGGCGCGCGCGCTCGAGGCGGCGCGCGCGCCAGGCCAGCCAGGGCAGCGCCAGCGCCAGGACCAGCAGGAGCCAGCGATAGGAGGGGCGGAGCACGCTCTCGCCCGCGCGGCGCAGGGACAGCGGCCAGTTGCCACCCGTGGCGTAGAACCCGAGCGCGGCGGGCAGGGTCGCGAGCAGCTCCAGGTCGAGGCCCTGGCTGCTGCGCTGCCAGAGCACGTGCTGGCGCAGGTAGGTCTCGAACTCCCGGTGCCCCTGGGCCAGCTCGCGGGTCGCGCCGTTGAGTCGAGCCAGGCGTTCGATCAGGAGGGTCCGGTCGTCGATCACGCCCTGCAGGAGCTCGCGTCGGTGCTCGAGCAGGCGCTCGGCGGCAGGGAGCTCCGCTTCGCTCAGCTCGACCTCGGGCAGGGCGCGCCCCACGTCCAGGTGGGCCAGCTCCTGCAGCTGCTCCTCGGCTTCGATCAGGTGGTATTGCTCGTCGGCGATCTCGGCCTCCCGCTGCTGGGCCTCGCCCAGGAGCGCCTCGGCGTCGAGGACCTGGTCGAGCTGCAAGCGGAGCAGGCGCCCCATGGCGCGCGTCATGCCGGCCACCTCCAGCTTGCGCTGCACGAGCGCGACCCGGCGGCTGAGCTCGCCCAGCTGGACCCGGCGGCGCTCCAGCCGCTCGGAGGCGGCCTTCAGGCGCGAGCTCAGGCCCTCCTCGCCGCGCAGCTGGGCCAGGGCCAAGTTGCGGTTGGCGAGGGCGACCAGCTCGGGGCGCTCGCGCCCGACCCGGTCGGCCAGCCGCTGGGCGCGACGCTCCTGGGCCTGCGCCTGCCGATCCCGCAGCGCGGCGCTGGCTTCGCGCACCGCGTCCAGGCGCGCCTGCAGGCGCTCGCGGCGCTGGCGCGCGAGCGCCAGACGCGCGGGCAGGAGCGCGCGGCGCGCGTCGTAGCTCTCGACCTCGGCGGCGGAGGTCTCCAGCTCCTGGCGCAGGCGCCTCAGGCGTGCCTGGCGCGCCGTGCGCAGCGCCGTCAGCACCGCGCGCGGCAGCCCGCCTTCGGGCTGGTCCGAGCTGCGGGAGTCGAGCCCGCGCGACTGGGTCTCGCGGGACCGAGACTCCACCTCGCGAATCTCACCCTGGAGCTCGACCCGCTGCGCCGCGATCCGGGTGCGGCGGCGGGTGCGCAGGCGCTTCTCCTCCTGGAGACGCTCGACTCGCTCCAGCGCGTCGCTGAGCTCGATCTGGAGCTCTTGGGCGCGCTGCTCGAGCTCGGCCAGCGAGCGACCGGCCAGGGTCTCGCTCACGACGGGCGCGTCCAGCGCCTGGCGCGTCTCGGCCAGACGCCGCTCGGCCTCCGCGCTCGCGGCGCGGAAGGTCCGCTCCTGCTCGGCCAGGGAGCGCGTGGTCGTGAGCTCGCCGAGGGCCTCGCGCAGGCGCTGCTCGACCAGCGAGCGCGCCCGCTCGTCGACGGGCAGCTCGTCGCTGCTCTCCAGGCGAGAGCGGATCGCGGCCACGCTCAGCGACGCGACCGGCGCGGCGCCCGCGTCTGCGGAGCGCTCGTCGTCGGCGCGGCTGGTGCTCGGCGCGAGCCAGAGCGGCAGCGCGCAGGTGAGGGCCAGGAGAAGGGGAAGGCGGAGGTGGGTGATCACAGCACTGGTTGGACGCGCGCGGGTTGAGACTCGGCGCTCGTGGACATCAGGTTGCTCAGCACGCCCGAGCGCGCGAAGGCGATCAGGGCGACGAGCAGGGTCACGAGCGAGGCTCCTGCCAAGCGGCGGTCGTAGCTCGGCAGGGAGTAGAGGCCTCCAGCGCCCACGGCCGGCAGGCGAGCCGGCTGGAGGGGCATTCGGAAGCGCTCGGCGAGGGTCGAGATGTTCGAGAGGTGCAGCACGGGGACGCCTTCGCGCGCGAAGTGGGCCATCACGGACTCGCTCCCGCGGACCAGGCCGGGGGCGGAGAGGTTGAGCCCGGGCTTGAAGGCGTGGTCGACGAGCGGCCCGCCGACCGAGGCGGCGCCGCCGCCGACGTTGACGTAGGCGCGCACCGCGCGGCCCTGGGCGCGCTCGGTGTAGAGCGCGATCCGCTCGCGGATCCGGGAGCGGAGGTCAGGGCCCGCCAAGAGCGGCAGCTCGTTGCGCTCCAGCGCGCGGGCCAGCAGGGCGCGCCCCTCCTCGCTGAGCGAGACGGCGCCGTCCTCGCGGCCGCCGAGGGAGGCGCCCAGCGAGCGGGAGCGGATCAGCCCTTCGCGCTGCAGGTGGCGCTCCATGTCGATCCAGAGCAGCTCGGGGTGGTTGGCGCCGTACTGCGAGGCGGCGGCGCTGCTGAGGATCAGCGGCTCGGCGCCGAGGACCTCCAGCGCGCAGCACACGCTCGCGTTGAGCGCGGGGAAGGAGCCCGAGAAGCCGACCGCGACGACGTCGCCTTCGCCCACGCCCGCCTGGCGGAGCATGAGCAGGATCACACCCGCCCAGTTGGGGTTGATCGTGGTCTGCTTGCTCGGCAGGTGGCCGGGCACGCTCGTGACGGGGGTCAGGGGGTGACCGATCAAGCCCGAGCCGGCGGGGTCGAGAGACTCCTGCAGCGCGATCCCCCGCTGGGTCCGCAGTCGCCCGATCGCCGCGAAGGCCTCGCGCGCCCGCCGGGACGCGCTCAGCATGTCCTCGTAGTAGGGCTCGGCCGCGTTGAGGGTCGCGCGCTCCACCAGGCCCAGGGCCAGGAGCGAGAGCCCCGCGATCAGGAGCATCGCCTTGCGGGGCAAGGACTGCGGTCGCCAATACACTCTGCGCATGGGTCCTCCTCCGCTCAGCGCGTCAGCACTTGCCAGAGCTGGCCGAGCTCGGGCTGACGAGCGGCGTGCGCCTGCACCGCCGCGGGGGCGATCAGGATCAGCAGCAGCCGGGTCAGGACCGAGCCGGTCACCAGGCCGGCCAAGGTCTCGCTCGGCCCTTCGCGGTCCATCCACACCGCGATCAGGCCAGGGATCAGGAAGCCGACCGACGAGAGCTCGAACACGGCGCCGGAGGCGGCCGCGTGGGGGCTGCTCGGGTCGCGCGGCGCCAGGGCGTCGGGGCCGACCAGGACCCCGCCGCCGATCAGCTCGTTGAGGAGCACGCCGAGGACGAAGCCGATCAGGATCGTGAGCACCGTGCGTCGGCGCCCGTAGACGATCAGGTAGCCGGAGAGGACCTGCACCGCGCCGTAGCTGGCGAGCGCGACGAGCAGGGTCAGCCCGACGTCGAGCGGACGCGCGAGGGCCAGCGCCAGGTAGCCGGGCACGATCAGGCCGCCGACGGGCACCCCGAGGCCCTCTCCGAGGAGCAGGCTCACGACCAGGCCGATCCCGATCGCGAGGGTCAGGAGCGCGAGCTCGGGCATTAGCAGGCCTCCAGGCGGGCGCGGTTGCGGAACAGGCGGACCAGGGGCAAGCCGGGGCCGGCCACGTTGCCCGCCCCCACCACCAGCGCCTCGCGGCTGGCGCGCTCGAGGATCAGCTCGAACACCTCGTTCGCGCTCAGCCCTTCGGCGAGCACCAGGCGGGCGGGGTCGACGCCGGCGCGCGTCGCGGCGCGAGCGAAGAGGTAGGTCCCCGAGCCGATCACGATCAGGTCGTCGGTGGCGGGCCAGTCGACGCAGGCCTCGCCGAGCTGACGCGAGCGGTCGCCGCGGTCGAAGCGGCAGTTGACGACGAGCAGGCGCCGCTCGGCCTCGCTGTAGCGCCGGCAAGCGTCTCGCCACAGCTCCTCGGTCGACTCGGGGTCGTTGGCGGCGAAGCCGTTGACGAAGGTCAGGGCGCGCCCGAAGTAGTCGAGCTGGTAGTGCCGGCTGCAGCCCTCGTCGGGCTCACAGGCGTGCATGGCCGCCAGCGCGCTCGCGCGCTCGACGCCGAGGTCGGCGCACAGGCGCAGCGCGAGCGCGACGTTCGCGGGGTGCTCGGCGTAGCTGAAGCCCGCCATCTCTTCGGCGCTCGGCTCGGCCCCAGCCTCGAGCGCGATCAGCTCGGCGCCCCGGTCGCGAGCGGCGGCGACCAGCACGTCGCGGTGCTGCTCTTCGCAGGTGTAGAGCCGGCCGGCGAGCGGCGTGGTGCCCGCGAGGGCGTGGGCCACGGCGCGGGCGTCGGGGCCCATCACGTCGAGGTGGTCGGGGCGGGCGTTGGTGATCACGCCGTGGGTCGCCTGGAGCATGTCGAGCTCGGTCAGGGCCTGCAGGTGCGGCTGGAGCGCCATGCACTCGAGCACCAGCGCCTCCGCGCCCTCGGCGGCGGCGACCCGGATCATGCGCACCTGCTCGATCACGTTCGGTCGCGAGAGGCGGTAGACCGGGAACTCGCTCCCGTCGGGCAAGATCATGCGCGCGTTGGTCCCGGTGATCTTGGCGCAGGTGCGGATCCCGCCCGCGCGCAGCCCCGCGGCGATCAAGCGAGTCACGCTCGACTTGCCCCGGGTGCCGTTGACGTGGATCCGATAGCGCAAGGCGCGGCGGGCGCGGCGCAGCGCGCAGGCCTCCAGGGCGCCGAGGCCGAGGAGCGCGGCGGTCCCGGCGAGCAAGGTCGAGGTGATCACGTCGGACCATTTGCACGTGGTCGACCGCGCCATAAGTCATTGCGGGCCAGCGGGCTCGGACAGCCCTGTCTCCTCGGGCGCGACAGGCACGCCCCGCCGGGACGCCGCCTGGAGGAGGGGGCGAGACGAGCGAGTCGCGCACACGCGAAGAGGCGAAGCCGCGCGGCTTCGCCTCTTCCTGCACAACGCGAGCGTCGCGCCCAGGTCCTGACGCAGGTCCTACTCGTCCCCGTCCTCGAGCCAGCGATTCAGCTTGGCCGCGACCTTCTCGCTCATGTCGTCCCAGCCCTGAGCCAGGCTCTCCTCGAGCTTCGCGAGGCGCTCCTCGAGGGCCTGCTTCGACTCG
Source organism: uncultured bacterium (assembly GCA_937911525.1). Lineage (GTDB taxonomy): Bacteria > Planctomycetota > J058 > J058 > J058 > NORP233. The sequence continues at coordinate 5,597 of CALDQK010001117.1, read as the reverse complement.
CGCGAGTGCTTGCGGCCGTCCGCCTTGAACGAGGCGAGGCGCGCCTCGAGCTCCTTTCGCTTGGCCTCGATGCGGTCCTGGAGCTCGGCGCGTTCACTGGTGGTCGTCATGTGTGCTTCCTTTCGCTGGGGGTTCGCCACAGGTAGTGCGAAGCCCGCGCCAGCCGCTAAGTCCATGCGATCCGTGGCGGACGCGGCGCAGACGTCCCGCGCCTCGGCCAGCGGAGTCCCCCGCCGAGGCATGCCCTGGGGGGAGGTGTTGCCTAGACTGCGCCCCAAGCGAGGAGCGAGGTCCCATGGAGCTAGAGGCAGGCCCGATCGAAGGCGTCGTCGTCTTCCGGCGCGGCGTCTACGGCGACGAGCGGGGGGAGTTCAGCGAGCTCTGGAACCGCGCTCGCCTGGCCGCAGCCGGGCTCGAGGTGGACTTCGTCCAGGACAACTTCAGCCGCTCGGAGGCGGGGGTCCTGCGCGGAATGCACCTCCAGGCTCCCCCCTTCGCGCAAGGCAAGCTGGTGACCGTGATCAGCGGGCGCGCCTTCGACGTCGGCATCGACCTCCGCGAGGACTCGCCGACCTTCGGGGTCCAGTACGCGCTCGAGCTGAGCGCCGCGGAGGGGACGAGCGTCTACTGGCCGCGGGGGATCGCGCACGGCTTCCTGGCGCTCAGCCAGGTGCTCCTGCACTACAAGTGCGACGCGCCCTACGCCCCCCAGGCCGAGCTGACCCTGGCCTGGGACGACGCGCGGGCGGGGATCGCCTGGCCGCTGGAGGGGACGCCCAAGCTCTCGCCCAAGGATCGGGAGGGCACCTCCTGGGAGGACACGCTCCAGGCCATGCGCGAGGCCAGCCAGGTCTGAGGCCATGAAGTCGATCGCCCTCCCGCGCCTGCTCCTCTGCCTCGCGACCCTGGCCCTGCTGGGAGCGCCCGCGCTCGGCCAGGACGCGGAGGCGCGCCTCGACGCGCTCCTCGACGCCGAGAGCCGGGATGCCGTGGACGCCTGGCCGCCCTGGGGGAGCTCGCTGGGGCGCGAGCGCTACGACGCGCTGATGCCCGACCCCTCGCCCGCCGCCCGCGCCAAGCGCGCGCAGGTCCTGCGCGAGCGGCTGCGCGCCCTCGCGGCGATTCCGCGGGCCGAGCTCTCGCCCGAGCGCGCCCTCGACGCGCGCCTGCTCGAGCACGAGCTCGAGCTCGAGCGCGCGAGCGAGGCCTTCGCCGGCTGGCAGACTCCGGTCGGACCCATGGGCGGACCGCAGCAGTGGATCCTCCAAATGACCGAGCGGGTCCGCTACGACGCCCCGCGCCGGCGGCGGGCCTTCTTGAAGCGCCTGGAGCAGGTCCCGGCCTACCTGGCGCAGGTGATCCAGAACCTGCGCGCGGGCCTGGCGGCCGGGCGCACCCCGCCCCGGATCGTGCTCGGGCGGGTGGTCGAGCAGGCCCGCGCCCACACCGACGAGGCCAGCGCGCGCGACCCGAGCACGCACCCGCTCTTCCGCCCCTTCCGCGACGCCACCCCGGCCGAGCAGGCGGAGGCCAAGCGGGTCCTGCGCGAGGCGCTGATCCCCGCCTTCCGCCGCTTCGCGACCTTCCTCGAGCAGGTCTACCTGCCGGGCTGCCGGAGCTCGATCGCCGCCGAGGACCTGCCGCAGGGCCGGGCCGGCTACGCCCTCGCGCTGCGCAGGCACAGCACGACCGCCCTCTCGGCCGGCGAGATCCACCAGATCGGCCTGCGCGAGGTGGCGCGGATCGAGCGCGAAATGCAAGAGGTGATCGCGCGCAGCGACTTCCGCGCGCCCCCAGGCACCACCAACCCTTTTCTCGCCTTCCTCGCCTACCTCCGGCGAGACCCCCGCTTCTATCACCGCGACGCCGAGAGCCTGCTCGACGCCTACCGCGCGATCGCCAAGAAGGTCGACGCCGAGCTGCCGCGCCTGTTCCGACGCCTGCCGCGCCTCAGCTACGGCGTGCGCGCCATGTCCTCCGCGATCGCGCCCAGCTCGCCCACGGCCTACTACTACCGCGGCTCGCCCCAGAGCGGGGTGGCCGGGACCTTCGTCGCGAACACCTACCGCCTCGACCAGCGCCCGCGCTACGAGCAGGTCCCCCTGACGCTGCACGAGGCCGCGCCCGGCCACCACCTCCAGATCGCGCTCGCTCAGGAGCTCGAAGGGGTGCACCCCTGGCGACGCACGCGCGGCTACACCGCCTTCGTCGAGGGCTGGGCCCTCTACGCCGAGCGGCTGGGGCTCGAGATGGGCGAGGGGCCGCGGGGGCTCTACGCCGACCCCTACGACGACTTCGGCCGGCTGACCTACGAAATGTGGCGCGCGATGCGCCTGGTGGTCGACACGGGGATCCACAGCAAGGGCTGGACCCGCGCGCGCGCGATCACCTTCATGCTCGAGCGGAGCGCCCTGACCGAGGAGAACGTGCAGCGCGAGGTCGACCGCTATATCGCCTGGCCGGGCCAGGCGGTGGCCTACAAGCTGGGCGAGCTGGCGATCCGGCGTCTCCGCGGCGAGGCCGAGCGGACCCTGGGCGAGGGCTTCGACCTGCGCGCCTTCCACGACGTGGTCCTCGGGGCGGGGGCGGTGCCCCTCGACGTGCTGGAGGATCAGGTCCAGCGCTGGGTCCGCGCCAGGGCGCGCGGGCCTCATTGATCCCGAGGGATTTCCAGTGGCTGGCAAGAGGCGCTATCTTTAGGGGCTCGTGAACGACGACCTCGACCCAGAGACTCAGCCCGCAGTCGGCCGGACCCGCAAGGTTCGCCGCCCCGGCCTGCGCAGGCGCGGGCCGCCTCCGCGCCCCGAGATGGTGGCGCGGCGGGTCGACCGCGAGCCGAGCGGCAAGACCGAGAGCGGTCCCCACAAGCCCAACGCGCTGATGTGGATCGACGCCCCGCCCCTGGCGCCGGTCGCGCTCGGGCCGCGCCGTCCCCAGCTGAAGGTCGGCCGGACCAACGCCGACATCACCCTCCCCCACAAGGAGGTCTCGCGCCGGCACGCGGTGATCCGCGTCGAGGGCCGCACGGTCCTGATCGAGGACCTGGGGTCGAGCAACGGGACCTACCTCAACCACGTCCTCCTGCGCGCGCCGGCCGAGCTGCGCGCGGGCGACAAGGTGGGGATCGGCCCCTACGAGCTGCGGATCCTCGACACCCCGCCGGGGACGCCAGCCAGCGACATGGAGGCGACCGCGATCATCTCGACCCTCTCGGGCGACCTCTCCGAGGTCGCGGGCGGAGAGCTCTTCCAGGACATCGAGTTCAACCAGCGCTCGGGCACCCTCGAGGTCCGCAGCCGGCGCTCGCTCGGGATCGTGGAGCTGCGCACAGGGCACCCGATCTCGGCGCGCTTCGACGACCTGAGCGGTCGGGAGGCGCTGCTCGCGATCCTGGCCCTGCGTCAGGGTCACTTCACCTTCCACTCGGGCGAGCCCAAGGGCGACCCGCTCCCCTTCCGCTTGTCAGCGATCCTGCTCGACTACGCCCGCACGCAGGACGAGAAAGGTCGCTAGCCCGCGGTGGTGTTCGACAGCCTGCGGCGCGCCATGGGTGGAGAGGAGCGGCGGCTCGACGAGGTCGAGGCCGAGCTGCGCAAGACGCAGGACGCCCTCGAGGTCCGCGCCGCCCAGCTCGAGGATCGTCAGGCCAGCCGCCAGAAGGCGCTCTTCCCCGAGGGCCCCGTCGCGGGCGGCGGCGAGGCCGCGGGGCGCTACCCCGGCCTGCACTCGCTGACCTTCGAGGAGGGCGAGCCCCAGACCTGGCTGGTGGCGGCGGCCACCGGGATCATCGACAAGTTCCCCGGCAGCGAGACCCTGCTCAGCCAGCTCGACGCGACCTTCCTGGCCTTCGCCGAGGCGAACCACCTGCGCGTCCGCAGCGAGGGCCCCTACTCGCGCCTGCACGAGCTGCAGAGCGAGATCCTGGCCTGCTGGGACCTGGACCTCGAGGTCCCGCTCTACGTCTCCAAGGGCGGCCGGAGCGAGGTCCTCGGCTGCAAGACCCCCTTCGTGGTGGTCGACCGCTACAAGCTCGACGAGCTGAACGACCAACAGCAGCGCTTCCTGCTCGCGACCCTGCTCGGGCACGTGTTCTTCGGCAACCTGAAGATCTTCGCCTTCTACCGGCTCTTCGAGATGCTCGACAAGCTGCCGAGCATGACCTCGCTGATCACCCGCGGGCTGGGCATGATCCCCACGATCGGCAACACGATCAGCCGCGGGATCGAGCTGGCCCGCAGCCTGAACCAGCAGGTGATCCGCAAGACCAACCTCGTGGTCGGACAGCGCCAACACGTGCTCTGCGACCGCCTGGCCACGCTCTGCTTCCCCGACCAGGAGATCGCCCAGGGCTACCTGGCCCTGGCGGCCCTCGGCGGCGGCTACGCCGAGGACGGCCAGCTGCGGGCGCAACTGATCGAGCAAGGGCGCGAGGTGCAGGAGCGCTTCGAGCGGCGCGAGGTCGACCTGGCCATGCTCTCGATCGTGGCTCCCCAGGCGCCCTTCGCGGCCTGGCGGGCCTACAAGCTCGACAGCTGGTTCCGCAGCGAGCGCGCGCAGCGCCTGCGCGAGGGCTACTACGTGACGCAGGCGCGCCTCGACGAGTACCGCCGCAGCAACCAGGCCCTCGAGGAGGAGATCTCCTCGATCGAGGCCCGGATCGTCGAGCTCCACGAGCGCCAGGACAAGCTGCTCGAGGAGCGCCAGCGGCTGTTGGCGGAGCTCGAGGAGCCCGACGAGAGTTAGCTCGGTTGAGTTTGAACCGGGAATCAGGAATGGCTGTCCACGCACAAGACGCAAAGAGCGTCAGGAGAGAGCGGGAGCGAGCTCCTGTGGCACGTCCTAGCCAGCTGAGCGCGCAGGACGTCCGGCTCCCTCCGACCCACGAGCGACGCTCTTTGCGGCTCTGCGTCTTTGCGCCTTTGCGTTGAAAGAGAGATCGGAGCGCCGATCCCGGCTCGTGCAACCCAAGGTCATGGCGGGTGAGGACGAGCGACAGCCGCTCGTGGCTCCCAGCTCAGATCCAAACTCAAACCGACTCTCATCGAGAGCGATAGAACTCCTCCCCCACCAGCAGCTCCCGCCGCGCCTTCTCCAGCGGCTCGCCCGCCTGAAAGCGCGCCAGCCAGGCGCTGCGCTCGCTCGCGCTGGGGAGGCGCCCCAGCAGGCCCTGGTAGAGAGCGCGCAGGCCGCGGATTCGGTACTCCTCCGAGGCGACGAAGGCTCGCGCGCGCGCGAGGAAGTCGTCGCCGCTCTGGCTGAGCCGGTCGACGTGGGAGCGGACACCCGCCGCCTCGCCGGCGCGGCCGAGCAGGTCGAGGTAGAGCTGGCGGACCCAGGCCTCGCGGGTCGTCCCGCGCGCCGCGCGATACTCGGCCGAGCTCGTGAAGCGCGCCGCGAGCTCGGCGTCGCTGCGGCCTGCGCGCAGCGCGCTGAGGTGGGCGGCGCGACCGCCCGGGTCGGCTGGGCGGCGGAGGTAGCGCTGGTAGGCCGCGTCGACGCGGAGGCCGATCGCCTCGTCGCTGCCGAGCAGGGCGTCCGCCAAGCCGTCGCGGCGGCCGTCCTGGCGCAGGCGGTCGAGGCCAGCGTCACGCTCGGCG
>CALDQK010001116.1 GCA_937911525.1 uncultured bacterium | reverse complement strand
GGGGGCGACTCCGCTCCAGAACACGGCCAGCCGGCGCGGGTCGACCCCGCAGCGCGCCGCGATCAGCTCGCACATCACCGGGCTGACGGCGGTCACGAAGGAGGCCTGCGGGAGGAGCAGGCGCTGCTCGGCCGCCCCCAGGCGGGCCTTGCGGCGGGCCAGCGCGCGCTCGCGCGGAGAGACGACGTCCGCGCGCTCGAGCATCCGCAGCTCGTGCTCGGGGCTGAGGTCGTGGACCGCGGCCCAGGTCTCGGCCCCGAGCCGGCGGGCCAGCGGGATCAGCAGCCCGCCGGGGTGGCTGGGGGCCGGGAACCAGCCTCCCTTGAGCACCAGACCCGCGGGGAACTTGGCGTAGTAGCAGAGCCGCTCGCCGGCGGCGCGGGCCGCGCGGGCCTCGCTGCGGAGGAGCGCCGCCATGACCGCCAGGCGAGCCGCCAGGCCGCTGACCCCGCGGCGCTGAACCGGGAGGGGGGCGACCTCGAGCAGGCCCGCGCGACGGGGGGCGCCCCCGCGGTGCTCGGTCTCGAACACCCGCACCCGGTGCCCGCGCTCGGCGCAGCGGCTGAACACCTCGTGGGGCCGGATCTGGGTGCCTCCGACCAGCTCGCCTGGGGGCGGTAGCCGGGGGAGGAAGGCCAGGAAGCGCCAGGACATGCCCGCAATAGTAGCGACCGCGGGAGCGGACGCTGGGCGGGCGGCGAGATAGATTCTCCAGCCATGAACGTGTTGATCATTCAGCCAGGGTTCCCGGTCGAGATCCCCTACTTCGTGCGCGGTCTCTCCCAGGCCGGGGCGCGGGTGCTCGGGGTCGGGGACACACCGCAGCGCTCGCTCCCGCGGGTGGCGAAGCAGGGCCTCTCGGCCTACCTCCAGGTGGGGAACCTCTGGAACGCGGGGAAGCTGATCGACGCGCTCCGGCGCTGGGACCTGCCGCTCAAGCTGCACCGGGTCGAGTGCCTGTGGGAGGCGGCCATGGAGCTGACCGCCGAGGTGCGGGTCGCCTTCGGCCTGCCGGGGCTCGACCCGGACCAGACGCAGCTCTTCCGCGACAAGGACGCGATGCGCAACGCGCTGGACCGGGCCGGGATCCGCAACCCGCGTCACGCGCGGGCCGCGAGCGACGGCGAGATCCTGGCCGCGGCGGCGAAGGTCGGCTTCCCGCTCATCGTCAAGCCGGTCGCGGGGGCCGGCTCGGCCAACACCTACAAGCTCGGCGACGAGCGCGAGCTGCGGAGCCTCCTCCCGCGCCTGCGCGGGGTCGCCGAGGTCGTGGTCGAGGAGTTCATCTCGGGGACCGAATACACCTTCGACACGGTGTGCGCGGGGGGCGAGATCCTGTTCCACAACGTCGAGCTCTATCGGCCCGACATGCTCAGCGCACGCTCGCGCGAGGACGTGAGCCCTCAGACGATCTCGCTGCGCGACCTGAGCGCGAGCCACTTCCAGCGCGCCCGCGCCATGAGCGAGCAGGTGATCGCGGCCCTCGGCTACCGGACCGGCTACACCCACATGGAGTGGTTCCACACCCCCGACGACGAGGTGGTGTTCGGCGAGATCGCGGCGCGACCGCCCGGCGGCTGCTCGGGGGAGCTGGCCAACCGGACCTGCGACTTCGACGTCTACCGGGCCTGGGGCAACGCCCTGGTGCGGGGGCACCTGCGCCAGCAGGTCGAGCGCCGATACAACGTCGCGATGGTGTTCAAGCGCGCCCAGGGACATGGCCGGATCCAGCGGATCGAGGGCCTGCGCGCCATCGAGCGCCGGCTCGGGCCCAGCCTGCTGCGTCACGAGCTCTTGCCCATCGGCGCGCGCCGACGCAACTGGAAGCAGACCCTGATCTCGGACGGCTACGTGATGCTGCGCCACCCGCAGCTCGACAAGACCCTCGCCCTCGCCGACGAGGTCGCCGACACCCTCCAGTTGTACGCGGGCTAACTCCGCCTCCGACGGCAGAGCGGCTTGCAGTCGCCCTGCAGGGGGACTCCCCGTGGCTCTCTCGCCCTCGCTGTCACGCCGACGTGACGCCCGCCTCCGGGCGCTTCACGCGGGTGTGACGTGGGCGTAGTGGTTGAGCACGAAATCCCGCGGGAACGGGCTTTGCGGTGGTGACGCTCAGATCACCCCCAAGGAGCCTTCAAGTGACCAACGATCCCTGGCGCAACACCGTCCTGACCATGTTTGCCGTCGTCGCCTTCACCCTGGTCATGGTCCTCAGCCTGACCTGCTACGTGATCCCGACGCAGTCGCGCGCTGCCCGCGCCGCCGACATCGAGCGCACGCTCAACCCGGCTCCCGCGGCGGCTCCCAAGCTCCAGGGATAGAGCTCCCACCCAAACCTGCCTCTCACCCGCGGTCGTCGGTTCGCCACACCGCGGGTGAGTTTTTTGGTTTCGATCGCGGCGATCACCTCTCCGGTAGACTCCAGTCGTGGTGGAACTTCAGATTGGCCTGCGCGAGCGCGGTTCGGCCCGCTGCCCCTTCTGTCGGGACGACATTCACGAGACCGACGACACGGTGTCGTGCAAGGGCTGCAAGGCCGTGCTCCACCGCGAGTGCGCAGACGAGCTCCCGCGCTGCCCGATCCACGGCTGCCGCAAGCAGCTGATCGTTCAGGCGCCGCAGCGCACTCGGCGGCGGCTCTCCAACGCCCCGGCCAACCAGCCTGGGCTGCTCGAGGTGCTCGGGATCGGCGGGGACGACGCGCGCCGTCACGCCCTCGTCGCGGTCGGGATCGTGGTGCCGATGCTCATGATCGGCGGCTGCTTCTCGGTCTTCGATCAGGCCGCCTCCCGGCGCAAGCGCGCCGAGCTGGCGCGAGCCCGCAGGGCCGCCGATCAGCTCCGCCAGCGTCAGGAGCAGCTGCAGCGCCGCATGGCCGAGGAGCGCGCGCGCGAAGCGGAGCGCGCCGCCGCCTCCCGGCGCGTCGAGCCCGCGCGCTCCCGCGTGCGCTCGACGGGCGACTTCAGCTTCGCGACCGAGACGGAGGGGACGCCCGGCCTGCTCTTCCTGCGCGGGATCCAGGTCGCCGAGCCCGTCGAGCTCGAGGTCGCCCCCGGCGTGATCGCTCCCATCGGTCCGCAGCGCTTCGTGATTCGTGAGGAGGCGAGCTTCCGCCTCGACCCCGGCCAGGAAGGGACCGTCCAGCTCGCGGCGCTCTCGCTCGACCTCGAGCGCTGGCGGACGGGCAGCAGCCTGAAGGGCAGCGAGCTCCGCCCCCCCGATCGCAACGACGTGACCGAGCAGCGCGCCCTGGCCTTCGTGCGCGGGCTCGCCCAGCGCGTGCCCCGCACCAGCTGGCTGCCGGCGCAGGTGGCGCTCCTGATCGTCGTCCACGACCCGACCCCCGACGAGCTCTTCGGGCCCTCGACGGAGGCCATGCGCCGCGCTGCGCTCAACGGGGCCAAGGCGCTCCTGTCGGCGCTCGGGCGGCCGCCGAGCGACTTCCAGGTCTACAGCGAGGTCCACGTCCCGGCGCGGGTGCTGGCGCCCTTCACCCCGGCGAAGGTGCGCTACGCCCAGCTGCCGCGCAGCGGGGCCTTCGCCGCGCTCGCGCCCTATCGCCGCGCCAAGGACGTCCGCCGCCTGCTCGGCAGCTACGCCGCGCTCCCGCTCTGGCCCGGGCAGCTGGCCGAGGTGGCCGAGCTGCTGCGAGGCGGGGGCGGGTTGCCCGAGCCCGCCGCCGCGCTGCGCCGACGCCTGAGCGTGACGCGCAGCCTGGGCGAGGCCTGGGTCCTGCTCGACTCCTTGATCCTGGCCAAGGACGAGCACGGGATCGCGGGCGCGCTGGAGTGGGCCGAGGACAGCCTGGCCGGGCCGCTGCTCGAGCTCCTACGCTCCCGGCTGGGGGCGGCGGGGGCGGGGCTGACTCCGACTCAGCTCGTGCGCGCCGCCCGGCGCGCGCGGCTCGTCCGGGGCGACTCACCCCTCGTGATCCAGCAGCGCGCCTTTCGGTCCGGGCGGCGGAGCGAGCTGATCAAGGACCTGCGACCCTGGCGCGCGTCCCGCGGCTCGCGCAAGGGCTCCGCCTACTCGCTGGAGCTGCTCGCCTTCCACTTCCCGCGGGACCGCGAGACCCACACGGCGCTGGTCGAGCTCGCCCGAAGTCCCGACTCCGACGCCGCCACCGCCGCCGCCCGCGGGTTGGCCCACCTGCTCGCGGGCGGGAGCGGGCTCGAGGTCTCGGCCCGGGACCTCCTCGGCGGCCAGCGCCCTGCCTCGGCCGAGTTCCGGGTCGAGTTCCTGCGCGCCCTCAGCGAGGAGGCGCCCAAGCAGCTCGCGGCCTGGATCGGCCCCGTCCTCGACGCGGGCGTCTCGAAGTCGATCGCCCGCGGCCTGACCAGCGCCCTGGTCAAGCGACCCCAGGACGTGAGCGTCCTCTCGCGCGCTCAGCTGGTCGGCTTGCTCGCGGCCGACCCCGTCACCGTTCGCCTCCTCCGTCACGTCCCGGCCAAGCAAGCCGCCGCGGCGCTGCTGCAGCCCGAGGTGCGCCCCTTGAGGAAGGCGACCCTCAGCCGGCTGGCCTACGAGAACCCCCTGGCGCTGAGCCTGCTCTGGGGGGAGGAGCTGGGCGAGCGCGAGCGGCTGGAGAGCCTCGAGGCCATCGAGCGCCACGGGCCCCGCAGCTCCGCCTTCGCGCAGCTGATCGAGCACCTGGCCCGGCGCTGGAAGACCAGCTCCGAGCAGTGCGAGCAGCGCCGCCTGGAGCTCCTCGCCGCCTGGAGCTGGCGCGTGGAGGGCGAGTCGGCGCCGCTGAGCGAGGCGATCAGCGACGCGCTGGCGGACCCCTCCCCCGAGCGGCGTCGGCTGGCTGCGCGGCTGAACCTCTCGAAGGCCACCCTGAAGCGGCTGCTGCCGCTCCTGCGCCGACGCCTCGAGTTCGACCCCGAGCCTCAGGTCCGGCGGCAGCTGCTGCTGACCCTCTCGATGAACCGGGTCAGGGGCTGCGACCGGGTCGCCCAGCGCTGGCTCGAAGGCAGCGACAAGGAGCTGCGGCGCGCCGCGGCCTGGGCGATGTCCCTCTACCCCTGGCTGGGAGCGGAGCGCTTCCTGCCCAAGCTCCTCGCGGACCCAGACCCCGAGGTCCGCCGCTCGGCCGAGCTCTACAAGACCCGCAGCGGGGGCGGCAGCTGACCCGGGCCCAGGCAGCCCTGCTCCTGAGCGCCCTGGCCGCGCCCGCCTTGGCCTGGCTGCTCTACACCCGCTACCGCGACGATCCGCGCGGGGTCGCGCTCAGCAAGACCCTCAGCTCGCTGCTCTTCCTCGGGGCCGCCCTGCTCTGGCCCGCGGCGGATCCCGGCTACGGCGCCTGGATCCTGGCCGGCCTCGTCCTGTCCCTGGCCGGAGACGTGTTCCTGCTGGGCGAGAGCAAGCGGGCGGTGGGGGCAGGGATCGGCGCCTTCCTGAGCGCGCACGTGTGCTACCTGGGCGCCCTGGCGCCGCGGGCCGACCTCAGCGGGCTGCGGCCCGCCCTCGGCGCGCTCCTGGCCCTGCCCCTCCTGGCGGCGGGCGGGGTCGCGCTGCGGGCCTCCTGGCCCAAGCTCGGGCGCCTCGCGGCCCCCGCCGCGCTCTACTTCCTGCTCCTGAGCGCGCTGGCCTGGCTGGCGCTGGCCCACTGGGCCAGCCACCCGCGCGACCCCGGCGCGGCCCTGATCGGGCTGGGCCTCGGCCTGTTCTTCGTGAGCGACCTCGCCGTGGCGCGCCATCGCTTCGTCGCCAAGAGCTTCAGCAACAAGCTCTGGGGGCTGCCGGCCTACTACGTGGCGCAGCACCTGCTGGCGGCGTCGCGCGCCTGGGTCTAGCCAACCCAATCGAGCCCGTCTGACCAGCCCACACGACTCGGGCCACGCGCTCGCGAGGCGAGGGCGTCCTGAGGTGGCGCTGCAAGAAGGAAAGCAGGAAATGAGGAAGGACAGGAAGGCTGCGGCTGTCGGGGCAGGCGAAAGCAGTCACTCGAGAAGCGCTGGCTAGGCTTCGCACCTCGAGGTCGAGATCGCTGATCTTGCCGATCTCCTCCCTTCCTCATTTCTTGCTTTCTTTCCTATAGCGCCACGTCAAGCCGCCTCCGGCTGTCGCGAAACTTCGGGATCGACAGCTCCGGAATGCAAAGGAGCTGTCGCCAGAGCGACAGTGTCGGTTCTCAGCTGCTTGGACCCCCCATTCTCAGAAGCATGGACCCCCTTGG
>CALDQK010001115.1 GCA_937911525.1 uncultured bacterium | reverse complement strand
CTGCGCCGGCTCGAGCAGACGCCCGCGCCGGCCGCCACCGGGCCGGCCGGCTTCGCCTTCTGGGACCAGCGGATCCCCGTGCAGGGCCGGCAAGCGGTCAGCGAGCTGATGCCCCCGCCGCGGATCCTGGCCGAGCGGGTGGTCGTCCCCGCCGCGGGCCTGGTCGACCTCTTCGGCCTCGACCGCGAAGACGGCACCCTCCGCTGGCGCTGGGCGCCCGAGCCCCCCGAGCCCGAGGAGGGCGTCCAGCAAGAGCAATACGGCATGGAGCTGGTCGCGCTGGTCCCCGCCAACTCGGCGATCGTGGCCGCCCACTCGCCCCGCCGCGCCCGCGACCCGCGCCCGGTGCTGGTGGCGCTCTACAACCTCTACTGGCGCCCGATCCACCGCAGCTGGCGCAAGGCGCGCTTCCGCAGCCTGCTCGCCTACGTGCTCGACCCGGCGCAGGGCAAGCTCCTGACCAGCTTCCCCCTGGACGAGCAGGCCCAGGTCCTGCCCCCCTTCCCGATCGCCCGCGGCGGCCGGGTCCTGGCCTGCGCCAGCTCGCGCTCGAACCGGCTCGAGCTGGAGCTGCTCGACCTCGTCCGGGAGCAGCCGCTCTGGCGCGCCTCGATCCCCGGCAGCTCGCGCCGCCCGCTCGTCAGCGGCGAGCGCGTGCTCCTGGCCTGGAGCCGCGGCGTCCTCGCGCTGGACCTCGCCGGCGAGAAGGCCTGGGAGCACCGCCGCGAAGACGAGGCCCCGATCCTGAGCGCGGAGCTGACCGTGGCCGGGGACCGCGCGATCTACGGCACCGCCGAGGGCGAGCTGGTCTCGCTGGCGCTGGCGAACGGCGAGGCCCAGACCCTGTGCCGCGTCGGCAAGCACCGCTTGACCGGCAAGCTGGCGAGCGGGGCCGGGCGCGTGTTCGTCGCCGAGCGGGGCGGCGCGGTCCACGCCGTGCCCCTCGCCAGCGGCGCCGAGGTCACCACCTGGACCCAGCCCGCGAGCAAGGCCGCCCACCGCACCCTGTCCTTCGCCGGCGGCAAGCTCTTCGCGCTCAACGGGACCAAGGACCGCTTCGGCGACGAGCAGCCCCAGCTCCTGGCGCTCGATCCCAAGGACGGGCGGATCCTGTTCCAGCGCCCGATCGCGACGCCTGCCACCCTGGTCGAGGACGACAAGCTGGTGGTGGTCGCCTCGGGCGGCCCCAACGCGCCGGGGGGCCTGCGCGTGATCGGCGCCTCCCCCGCCGACGCCGTCGACGCGCGCACGGCGCGCATGAACCAGCTCCGCAGCGCGGCGGCCGACGCCCTGGCCGAGGGGCGCTTCGAGGTGGCCGCGATCGTGGCCCGCAAGTACCTCCGCTTCGTCGGCAGCTGGGACCTCGCCAGCGACGACACCGTCGCCTTCCTGGCGCGGATCCTGGCCCGCTCGCGCCGCCCCAACGAGGCGCGTGACCTGATCCACTACGCGGAGGAGCGCGCGGACCTCGCCTCGCAGCCGACCGAGCGCTGGCAAGCCCTCAGCAAGGAGCTGGCGCTCGACATCGTCGAGGTCGGCGGCAAGGAAGGCGAAGGCGAGGGCGAGGAGGGCAAGAGCGGACGCGGCCCCGAGGACACCGAGCGCAAGCCCGCCAAGAGCGGCGAGCCCGCCAAGAGCGGCGAGCCCGCCAAGAGCGGTGAGCCCGCCAAGAGCGGCGAGCCCGCCAAGAGCGGCGAGCCCGCCGAGAGCGGCGGAGCCGCGGAGCAGCCCAAGTCGCCGGCCCCCGCAGAGACCCCGCAGGCGGAGTAGCGGGAGCGCGTGGCGCGCTGGAGCGAATGGAGCGGCGCCAGCCTGGCCGTGGCCGGAGCGCTCGGGATCGGCTGGGGCGCGGCGCGGCTGTGGTGGCTCGAGCGGAGCGCTCCCCCGCCCGCGCCGGCCGCGTCGCCGACGTGCCCGCCCACCCCAGGTCCTCCTCGGGCTCTGTCCCTGTCCCGCAAGGGGGCGCAGCTCCCGCCCCTGCGCGGGCGACTGCCCCGCAAGCTGCTCTCGCCGCGCGCGGCCACCGCGGACCTCGACCCCGAGCTGCGCCGGAGGCTCGAGGCGGGCGCCGCGGCGGGCAAGCCCGGCGACGCGCTCGAGCTCGCGCGTCGCCTCCGCGACCTCGACCCCGTCGAGTCCCGCAGCTTCTACCGGCGCGCGGCCTCGCTCGGCTCGCTCGACGCGACCTACGAGCTGGGGGTGCTGCTCACCAGCGGCGACCCGCGAGAGCAGGCCGAGGCGCGCCAGCTCTTCGAGGCCGGGGTCCGGGCCAAGCACCCCGCCTCGCTCTTCGCCCTCGGCTGTCTGCTAGCGCGCGGCGAGGGAGGTGCCCCCGATGTCGCCCGGGCCCTGGCGCTCCTGAAGGAGGCGGTGGCGCTCGGCTACCAGCGCGCCGCGATCCAGCTCGCCGCCTGGAAGCTGACCGGCGAGCACGGCGTGTGGATCGACCCGCCCGGCGCGAAGAAGCTGCTCGAGGACGCGCTCGCGGCCGGCGAGCCCGCCGCCGGGCCCCAGCTGGGGCTGCTCTATTGGGAGGGGCGCCTCGGTGAGCCCGACTACCCGCGCGCGGTCGAGATCTTCCGACGCTACGCCGAGCGCGGCGACTCGGGCTGCATGGTCCAGCTGGGCCTGGCCTACGAGAAGGCGCTGGGGGTCGCAGCCGACCTCGAGCGCGCCATGCGCTACTACCGCGCCGCCGCCAAGGCGGGGCACCCGGTGGGCCACTACCACGTCGCCCGCTTGACCCTGAACCAGAACCCCGGCCCCGCCTCGAAGCAGACCCTGCGCCGCCTGGAGCACGCGGCGGCCCGCGGACACACCAGCTCGGCCGCGCTCCTGGGCGCGCTCCTCCTCAGCGGTCAGCGCGTCGCGCGGGACCCCACTCGCGGCGCGCGCTACCTCCGCCAGGCGGCCCTCGGCGGCGACCTCACCGCCATGCTGAACCTGGCTCGCTGCCACCGCGGCGGCCTCGGGGTCGAGCAGGACCGCGAACAGGCGCGGAGCTGGCTGCGCAAGAGCCTGCGCGCTGGCCTGCCCGAGGCGGGCGTGGAGCTGGCGCAGCTGATTCGCACGGATCAGGCCCCCGACGAGACGGCCGCGCGGGCGGCCCTGACGCGGGCCCTCGAGCTGGGCTCGCTCGAGGCCGCCTACTTGCTCGGCCAAGCGCACGCCGACGACGCGCTCCGCGGAGAGGGGGACTCCGAGCAGGCGCGCGAGCGGGCGGAGGGCTTCTTGCGCCGCGCAGCCGCGGGCGGGCACAGGCGCGCGACCCTGGCCCTGGCGGACGTGCTCCGTCACCAGAGCGAAGCGGGCCAGCGGGAAGCGATCGAGCTGCTCCGCGCGGCCCTCGCCCAGGACGCCGAGTGGGCGGTGGGCAAGAACGTGCTCGGCGTGGTCCTGATGAACGGTCCCCTCGAGGACCTCGACGAGGCCCGACGTCTCTTCGAGTCCCTCCCCCAGGACTTCGACTTCGCCCAGATCAACCTGGCCGCGGTCCTGCTCGAGCAGGGAGGCGCGGAGAACGTGCGGCGGGCCGACGCCCTGCTCCAGACCGAGGCCGACCGCGGCTCGCGGGCCGCCCTGGAGGTCTACGTGCAGGCCCTCTGCGAGCGCGACCCCGAGGTCCAGCTCGAGCGCGACCTCGACTGGGCCGAGCGCTGGCTGAACGAGGCGCGCGAGACCGCGCCCAAGGACCCGCTGCTGAGCTTCATCCTGGCGCGGATCTACCTGGCGACCAAGCGCGGAGCGCAGGCGCGTCCCCTGCTGAAGCGCGCCAGCGCTTCCTTCCCAGAGGCGGCCTTCTTGCTCGGGCGGACGCTGCTCGAGGCGGGCGACGAGACGCGCGGCGCGAGCTGGATCGAGCGGGCCGCCAAGCGCGGCTCCCGCTCGGCGCGGCGTCACCTCTGCGTCGCCGCCATCGCGGCGCAGGACTGGGGCCAGGCCGCGAGCTACCTGCAGTCCCTCGCCGCGAGCGAGCTGCCCTCCGCGGAGCGCCGGGCGCTGGCCCGCGCCCTCCTCGCGCCGCCGCCGCCCCACGATCCTCGCGGCGCGCTCCGCCTGCTCGAGGCCGAGGTCGAGCGAGCGCCAGGCCCCGAAGCTCACACCGCGCTCGGCCGGCTCCTGCTCGCGGGGGCCGAGGGCGTGGCTCCCGAGCCCGCGCGCGCGAAGGCGCTCCTGGAGGCCGCCGCCAATGCGGGCTCGAGCGAGGCGCGCCGCCTGCTCGAGGACTAGCTACAGCCCGTCCCGAAACGGCGTCGTCACGCTTCTCCACATGTCAACACCGGCCGTAGGGGAGGGCTGTAGCTAGCTCGACTAGATCTGGAGGACGCCTTCGATCGCTTCGTGCAGCTCCGCGAGCGCGAAGGGCTTGCGCAGCAAGGGGCCGAGCTCGGCGGTCGCGGCGATCGTGGTCTCCTCCGAGAACCCGGTCATGAACACGACCTTGAGGCTCGGCCGGAGCGCGAGCGCGCGCCGAGCGAGCTCGAGGCCGTTGATCGTGGCGGGCATCACGAGGTCCGTCAGCAAGACGTCGAACTGCTCTTCCTCGAGCAGCGCCAGGGCGGGCCGCGGGCCCTCGGCCTCGAGCACGCTGTAGCCGGCGTTGGAGAGGTGGGCGCAGAGGATCTCGCGCAGCAGGTCTTCGTCGTCCACCACGAGGACCTTGGCTCCGCCGCCGCCCGACGCCGCCCGCACCCGCGGGAGCGAGATCGTGACTCGCGTCCCTTCGCCTGGCTCGGACTGGATCGCGAGCGCGCCGCGCTCGTCCTCGACGAACTTGCGCACCTGCGCCAACCCGAGGCCCGTGCCGAGCCCCGCCGGCTTAGTGGTGAACAGAGCCTCGGTCGCCCGCGCCAGCACCTCGGGGGGCATCCCCTCGCCGTCGTCGATCACGCGGACCGCCAGGTAGTCGCCGGCCCGCAGGGGTTGGTCGCCCAAGGGCGCGACGCCCTCGAGCTTCGTCTCCACCCGCACCACACCGCGGCGCTCGATCGCGTCGCGCGCGTTGACGACCAGGTTCAAGAGCGCGTTGCTGAGGCGAGAGCGGTCGACCTCGACTCGGACGCCGGGCGCCCCCAGCTCCAGCTCGAGGTTCGCCTTGGGCAAGAGCGCGGCGCGCAGCATGCCCTCGTTGTCGGCGACGAGCAGGTCGACCTCGACGGGCTCGCGCTCCCCCTCGGTCCGCCGCGCGTAGTCGAGCAGCGAACGAGTCAGGCTCTGGGCGCGCTCCAGCGCCCGCCCCACCGCGTCGAGCAAGCGCACCTGGTCCTCACGCGGGTCGTCACGCAGCAGGTCGACGCTGCCGAGCATCACGGCCAGCACGTTGTTGAAGTCGTGGGCGATCCCGCTGGTCAGCTGGCCCAGGACCTCGATCTTCTCCAGCTCACGCAGGCGCGCCTCCTGCCCCTTGAGCCGCTGAATGTCCTGGTGCGTCCCCGTCACCTGCGCCGGTTCGCCGTCGGCCCTGCAGAGCGAGACATAGGCGCGCGAGAGGACCCAGTGCCACTCGTCCTTGGCGTTCCGAATCCGGAACTCGACGTCGTAGAGGCGACTCTTGCCCGAGAGCAGCTCCTGCATGGCGCGATCGGCCTTGCCGATGTCGTCGGGGTGAACGCGCTTCGCCCACTCCTCGTAGCTGACCGGCCAGGCGCCCGGCTCGAAGCCGAGCATCCGGTAGTAGCTGTCGCTGACCTCGATCGGACCCTGCCCCGGCTCCCACTGCCAGAAGGCGAGGTCGTCCGAGCGAACCATGGCGTCGATCAGCCCCTGGAGCGACTCGAAGCGCTCCTGACGCTCCCGAACGAGCGAGAGGTCCTTGACCACCCCCAGCAGGACCCGCTCGGCGTCGACCTCGACC
>CALDQK010001114.1 GCA_937911525.1 uncultured bacterium | reverse complement strand
GGCCTGGCCACTCCGCGGCGTGGGCGCCCCAGAAGCGCATGCGGTTGATGCGCGCGTTCGAGCTCCTAGAGCTCAACAGGGCCAGGGACCTCGACGACCTGGCGCGGCTCCACGACAAGCTGCTCGCCCTCCCGGGCTTCACGATCCAGACGAAGCGGGTCGCCTTCCAGGACACGCTGAAGCAGTTCAGTCGCTGGCTCGCCGCCAACAAGCGCTACCTCGACCGCGATCCGCTGGCCCAGTGGACTCCCATTCCCCGTGGACCGAAGACGAGGAGTCGGCGCGCGCTCCTGCCGGACGAGATGGCACGGTCGGTCCTCGCCATGGGGCGCCTCGACGAGCACTACGGCCGTCGCCCTCAGCGCTGCCTCATGGTCGTGCTGCTCGTCGCTGGACCGCGGATCGGCGCCCTCGTCTCCCGAGACGTCGAGCACCTCGACGTGCGGGCGAGCCGGATCCACCTGGGCGCGAACGTAGGCAAGAAACGCCGTGGCCAGGCCGCGCTCGACCCAGCGACGCTGGCTGAGCTGCTCGAGCACCTCGAGGGGCGCAGGGAAGGGCCACTGCTCCTCTCGGCTCGCGGGGCGCGGCAGTCCCCCGATCGCGTCCGGGATCACGTGCGCGAGGCGGTCAGCCTCGGCTTCGTCGACGAGCTCTGGCCAGAGGACGAGGAGCCGCAGCTCGACCTGGCCATGCTCGTAAGCCTCGCGCTCCTGCGCGGTCGATTGCCCAAGCTGGCCGGCAACCCCAAGCTCGTGAAGCCCGAGACGCGGAAGGTCCAGGCCGAGCTCGAGGAGCGAGTGTTCGGGATCGCGGCGCGCCTCCGGCCCGAGTGGGAGCGCCGAATGACCGGCGTCGACGTCCACGCCTTCCGCAAGACGCATCGGAGCTGGGCGCAGGCCCACGGCGTCCCGCCCGTCCTAACCGACAAGCAGCTCGGCCACGCCGACCCAGGCGACGACACCGTCGCCCGCGCGCTCGCGGGAAGCGAGACGGGCCGCCGCCACTACCTCGACCTGAGCAGCGAGCTCTTCGACGCCAGCCGCTCGGCGCAGGCGGTGCGGGGCATGCTCGACGAGGCGCTTGCGCGGGTCGCCGCCAAGAGCCTCCTTGCTCGCTCGTAGCTCGCTGCCTTCCCCGCGCCTTCCCGGCCGGACCGATCCGAATCTGTTTCGTCCCCGTGGGTTAGGAGCTCTTCCCTTCCGCTTCATCTGGGGGGTGCTGGGGAAGGGAAGGACCTTGGTGATTGAGCCCACTGCGGCGAAGTCTTTGCTGGTCGGTGTGCGTTTGGGCCGCTATCCTGGCCTTGTGGCACAGAAGGAACTTGCAACCTATCCACTCTCCGTCCAGGAGCTCGCTGACTGGCTCACTGGCCAGGGTGAGGATCTCTGGTGGACTATCGACGGCGAGGAGGAGCTGGCGGAGAAGCTGAGGCTGCCTTGCCCAGCCGACGAGCTGACCGCAGCCCTGCGAGATCGCGGGGGCACGCTGCGAGTCATTGCTGCACCCGGCCAGGAGCTGCCGGAGGGGGAAGCGCTGAGCCAGGCCAACCTCGAGAACCTCGCTGTGCGTGAGGGAGACGCTCGGGTGTTCCAGCTCGCTTGGGACGGCGGTCTTGGCGACGTATGGGTCCTCGTCGAGGACACGATCGCCAAGGAAGCCATCGACGCGGCCCGCGAATAGCGCCCTGGCAGGCTGATAGCGAATCCTAGATGCCGCGCCCAAACATCGATCTCCCGAAGTGGATCGCCCGGATTCCGCAAAACGTCATCGATCTGCCAGCCGAATCGGTTTCTCCGATTCGGCACTTCCACCGAGGGGCTCGAGACGCGTGGAACCTCCTGGACTACTTCACCAGGAACGTCGGTCGCACGAACGTGCACCCTGCCGCCTTCGAGAGGCACCAGCATCGCCTTCGCAGGCTCGTAATCGTCGCCCTTGCGGAGGCCTTCGAGCGCTACCTGAAGGAGGTGGGCGCGATCTGCGTTGATCACGTCGCCCCACTCGTCACCGACGACCGGCTCAAGGTGTTGCCCGTCACCGCCATTGGAGTCGCCGCGCACTTCAAGGAGGACGGCCTCGGCAAGGCTTTGTGCGAGGCCTCAACCTGGCTCGACTGCGACGCCGTGACGAAGCGATTCGGACGCCTGCTCGCCGATCACCACTCCACGAGCCAGGGCCTGCGCCTGTTTGCCCAGGACGTGGACGCCGACCGATACACGGCCCTGAAGACCGTCTTTCAGCTCAGGCACTCGATCGTGCACAACTTGGGAGTCATCACCGGTTCGGACGCCGCGAAGCTGCGGCTGCTGACGAAGCGCGAAGTCGAGCCCAAGCAGCTCTGGCCGACCAACGGTGACGTGATGTACGTGAAGCTGTTCCTGGAAGACACGGCGGATTGGATGAACGAACAGGTGATCCGCCGCCTCGAGACCCTGCTGACCGACCTCCACGGAGCAGACAACTCGTTGTTCGTCCCAGCCGACAAGGCGCAGGAACTGGCCACGCAGTTCTCGACCAGCGCGACGGTGGCGGGAGTGACTCGCCCTTAGGGCCGAAGGGCCACGTGGGCGCCGGGTGGGCGCGAAGGGGCTCCATAAGAAGGGGGGGGCCAAAAGGGGGGCCACTGGGACGGTTCATCGTGATTCGCGCTGACACACGCAGGTGCAGGTCCAGTCGCCCGAAGTCGCGAACGGGGCAACACGTTGCGACAGTCTGCGCCGATGCGCGTCGGTCGCTGAACTTCCTTCCCAAGCTGAGGGTTGAGAGTTCGAGTCTCTTCGCCCGCTTATCTGCAACAAGCGACCTTGTCGCCGTTTATGGGCCCTCCTCGGAGGGCCCATATGCGTTCCGGAGGGGGTGGGGGGCCATTTGGGGGGCCACGGCCCCCGTTTGGTGGCCCCCAGGACCCACGCGGTCGGGCGGCGACGTCATGCGCTGGCGCGCGCCGTGGCGCGACACGGGACACCTGTGGGCCACCACGCGCTGGCGCGCCCCGTGGCGCGACACGGGCCGCCTGTGGGCCACCACGCGCTGGCGCGCCCCGCGGCGCGACACGGGCCGCCTGTGGGCGCAACACGCGCCACCACCACCGCTGTGCATGGTGCCAGGAGTCCGCTCATGGCGCGTACACACCACTGGCTGGAGGAAGACGATCCAGAACCAGGAGACCCCGTGGGGGAGGTACGCCGTCGAACGGAGCGCAGACGTCCTCGGCAGCAGCTAGCGCGAACTCGAGTGGAACCTCGACGGGAGGCCGAGCCTGGGGCCCAAACAGGCTCAGTTCACGGGCCCGCTTGGGCGGTCGGAAACGAACACCCCAGCCGCATGGCGCGGCAGAGACGTTGCTCACTCGGATCACGGCAGCAACGAGATGGAAGATGATCACGGCGCACCACGTCCCGTCGCTGTGCGGGAAGTAGGAGATCTCATGCTCGTCCGCGGTGGTGGCGAAGCAGCTCATGAGGCTGAAGCCACCTTCCTGCCCATGCGGCACGCGATAGCCTTGGCCGTGGAGCGGCGGAGAGGCGAGATCGGCTCCACGAAAGACCACCCCTCGCAGGGCCTCAGCATGCTCCGACTGAGCCCAGGCCTCACCGAACCGCTTCGTCGTTGCGGCGAGGGCGACCTTGGCCAGGAAGCGCAACATGGCGTCTCGGGTCAGTTGGAAGGTGAAGGCGGGTCTCGGAAGCGGCACTTGGACGACCTGAGACGGGTCTTGGGTTGTGTCCAGATCGAACTCGACTTCCTTCCCGAACCCCTTTCGGAGGTCACGGAGCCGCTTCCTCAGTTGCCGCTGATGCTGCTCCTCGTTCTCCTCCAGTGACTGCCCAAAGAAAGTGGTGAGCCAGTAGGGCCCGTCGCGCTCGACGTCCGGCTCGACCTCAACCCGAGGCGAGACCCCAGGCGAGTAGATCAGCTTGGCTCGACGAGGCACTCCGTTGATGTTGAAGACATGAGGGACGACAAGCTCTGGGTCCTCACCCCGGTTGCTGATGCAGTGATTCACCCGCAGGGTGCGAATGACGTCGCTGTCGACGAAGTTGCGGTCCACGCTCCCGCCGACGATCGAGTTCATCCGCGCGTCGACGGGGATGGTCAGGCCGCCGCCGATCGCGCGCGGCAGGATGTGCTCCGGAGAGGTGGACGCCAACGAGACCGGGCGCCCAGCGTAGGGGCAGAAGATCTCCCCCTCCCGTGTAGGGAGTATCAAGGGCCTCGCAAGGGCACGACGCTTAGCCACTAGGTTCCTCGGTCCGATACCGCCAAGACTTAGGATGATGCACTCGCGGGCGACACCTGTCAGGCTGGTCCTCTGCGCCGGGCGCGAGGGCTGGGGTGAAACCTGCGCGACAGGTGCTGGGCTTGAGTTCGTCGCGGAAGTGGAGACACGGCACCATGGATTCCCAGTCGCTCGCTCGTCGAGTCGTTGCCTTGATCGACTCACTACCGGACAGCATGAGCGTCCTCGGCAAGGACGCCTGGGAGGCCATCAAGAAGGACGTCCACGAGAACCCACCGACCGAGCCCGCCAGGGAGTTGCTTGAGGGTGTCGCCCGGGTGATCCGCGTGTCCGTGACCTACAACGACACGGGGGAGCGGTTCTTCTCAATTGCTGGCACGCCCAGCGGCGGGCAAGCCGAGAGCTGGTATCGGTTTACCCGCGAAGTGTCTGATCTTGCTTCGGGCCGGCTTTGGGGTGCGCTCCTCGATGATCTCCTTGTGGAGCGTGCCGCAGAGAGCGGCCTCGCGGGGCGCGCCCGATTCGACTTGGCCATGCGCGCTGCTGAGCGCTACGTCTCCTTCGCGGAGCATCTGCGCACCTCTGGTACCCTCAACGAGTCGACGGCCATGCTCGCTGAGGACTGCCTCTCTCGCGCGGCGCACATCGCGCTCGGCTTCAAGAACGCGGATCGGGCAGAAAGAGTCGCGGCTGAGGTCCTCCTCCTCGGCGACGCTCTGCTCTCTGCAGGGGACTTCTGGACCTTCGTGGCCCTCAGTAGCGTGATCACGAAGCTGGCCTCTGGCCGGGTGAACGCAGGCTTCACCGCTACGGACCTGGATCGGGTCGAACAGCGTCTCGAACAAGCGGCCGCACTCTTCGCGAAGTCGAGTGGCCATCGCGCGGAGCGCGCACTACATGCTCTAGGCCAGCTTCGTGCTGCACGAGGCGACAAGGAGGCGCCGCGCCTCGCGCGCTTGGCGTCTGCGCAAGCACTGGAGCAGGAGGCGGCTCGCCGCGCCGCTTCCGGGTCGGCCATGGTGGCCGCATGCCTACTCTCGGAGGCGATTCGCATGCGCCAGGACAACGGGGACGCCGCTGGCGCCGAGGCTCTCCGGACTCAAGTCCGTGCGTACCATCGGCAGGCGCAGGAGGCTGGTGAGCTCACCACCACCGTGACGAGACTCGAGGTTCCCAGGGAAGTCCTCGATGAGGCTGCGCAACTCGTCCTGGACTGCGAGACCCAGGAGTCCGCCCTCGCGCTGCTGGCTAGCCGCTACACGCCGACGGACGCTCAGGTCCACCGACTCCGGCAATCGGCTGAGAACGACATCTCCGGACTTGTTTCCACGGTGCTCATCCGTGGGGACCTCCCCTCGGCGGCTGGTGCGACTGACGCAGAACGGCAAGCCACCGCCGCACGAGTGGCGCTTTGGCAGGAGGTGTTCCTGCGAGCCGAAATTTTCCTCGAGCACGTGTGGGGCGCACTGGTGGGGGCCTGGCCGGTCGACAGCCAGGGCCTCTGCGACTTCTTGGTTGCTGGTGGCAACATCCCGGATCGTTCCCGGGCCTTCTTGGAGGCAGGCGCTGGACACTTCCTGAGGGGTGACTACCTCAGCGCGATCTGCGTTTGGGTTCCGCAAGTCGAGGCGATTGTCCGGATGATCCTCGCACTGAGCGGGAGAAGCGTAACGGCATTCACCACCAGCGCTGGCGGGACGTTCTCGGAGCAGACCTTCGGAGCGCTGCTCGACGACGCTAGCTCAGTTCTCGGAGAGGGCATGGTTGAGTACTTGCGTTGCGTCCTCGCTGACCGCGCTGGCCTCAACCTCAGGAACGATCTGGCGCACGGCATCCTTGACCCTGAGACCTGCACCGGCACCAACGCTCGGTTGGTCCTCCACATCCTGTTGGCGCTGTCCCGCGTTCCACGACCCCCAGCGACCGGAACGGCGACAACTTGAGCCCGCTACTGCCTGGCAGTGCGGGTCTCCGGCTCTTGACGGATGGTCGAACAGATCGGGCCGTGGTAGAGCCCCCACAGCCACGTCCAGCAGGTCCCGCACCGCCTGCGCCGACCGGCCCGCGTCGAAGAGCTCGCTGCCCAGGTCCAGGTAGTGCTTGCGGCCGGTCTCGCTGCCGGCCAGCGCTCGCATGACCTCGAACTCCCCCGGGTCCGCGTGACCGAGTTGCTTGTCGATTAGGACCGGGGGGACGCCGCGGGCCTGGGCCCAGCTACGGTGGGTCTTGCGGAGGGCGTGCACGTCGACGCCCTTCATTCGCCGCTTCCACTCGCGCTCGATTTGGGCGGCGATCGCCATGGCCCGCTCCTCCAGCTCGGCGCGAGCGGCGCGCGTGTCGTCGGTGACCACGTTGGGGTTCCCCGCCTGCTTGGGCACGGCGCCGCGCAGGAGGGTGCAGTTGACGAGCATGGCTAGGTCGAGGCGGGTCAGTTCGACCTGAGAGATTGGCGAGAGCTGGTCTAGCTGGTCGGTGACGGCTTGCTGCAGCGGCGCGCTGGCGGCGGTCGAGTTTCAGGATCAGCGAGTCCGCTCGGACATGGGCAACTTGGATCGGGGGATCCTGAAGGCCTTTGAGGTCGCGCCCGGCCGGACGGCCTACTTGCTCGACCCCTGGGGCGGCGAGCCGGTGCGGATCTCGGGCCCCGAGACGCAGTCGTGGGCGGGGCCCTACTGTCGCCCCGAAGACGCCCCGCACCTCGAGGCCTTCCTGCGCGAGCGGATCTGGCGCGAGCGGCTGAGATCCGACACGCTGCTGCTCGACGTGGGCCAGCCGGGCAAGGACGGCGGCGACGACGCGGTCAGCGTGAGCGCGATCTCGGGCTCCTTCGACTTCGCCTCCGCCCACGAGGCCTTCAACGACGTGGGCGCCCTGGCGCGTCGCTGCGCCGCCTTTGCCTACGGCGGCCGCTCCCGGCGGCTCCTCTTCCACGGCCCCCCCGGCACCGGCAAGAGCACCCTGGCCCGGGCGATCGCGCGCGAGCTCGGCGCGCGGACGGTCCTGCTCGGCCACGAGGCCACCACCCGCCTCGCGGACGCCACCATGGTCCAGATCCTGGCCCTGCTCGCCCCGAACATGCTGGTGCTCAACGACGTGGACCGCTCGGGTGAGCACGAGGCGCTGGCGCTGCTGCACGGCCTCGAGGCCATGGTCGACCAGCCCTTGATCGCGGTCCTGACCGCCAACGACGTCGAGACCCTCGACCCCGCGATCCTCCGCCCCGGTCGGGTCGACGAGATCCGCGAGGTCCCGGAGCCGAACCGGGGGAGCCGCGAGGTGATCCTCGAGCACTACGCCCATCGTTTCGGTCTGGAGCTGTCCGAGGTGAGCGTAGAGACCTTCCTCGAACGCAGCGAGGGCTTCTCGCCGGCCGACGTGCGCGAGTTCGCCGAGACGGCGCGAGCCGTGGGGGTGGAGCTGGCCCTCGACGAGCTGGAGCGGATCGCGGCCCAGCGCGAGCTCTACGCCGGCGATCGCTGCGAAGAGTTCAACCGCCGCTCGCGCGGCATGATCCGTCACCGCCGCATGTGGCGCCGACGGGCATAGCGCGGCCGGCTCCGTCAGGACCAGCGAGCACCCTCGTCTACAGGGCAGAACCCCGACCAGGAGACGTCCGTGTCTGGCTCCGACCCCGAGCGCGAGTTTGCCTTCCTCGACCCCGAGGCGCTCTACGCCAAGCCGCTGGTGCCGGTCTCCCTGAGCCCTGAGCAGGCGCTGCAAGAGGTCCTGCTGGACCTGATCCAGCTCGCCGAGCGCGAGGGCCTCGAGCCGGAGACCGTGGACGCGATCCTGGAGACGATTTGCGACGAGCGGGCCAGCCGTACCCGCGAGGGCTTCGTGGTTCACCGAGGCGAGGGGGCCGCGGAGTAGGACTCTTCCCAGCCCCTTCGTCCCAGCGCGGCTAGTGGAGGGAGTCTGGCCGTGCCACCAGCGAGAGGACCAAGGGAACCGCGCCGCGGCTTCTTCAGCCCTCCGCTTGCCAGGCGTGCTGCCAGCAGTAGCCGCTGCGCTCGGGGCGCCGGCTGCACCGGTCACCCGAGAAGGTCGTCGCGCGGCAGGCGCCGAGCGCCGCACGAGAGCGAACCCGAATCTCCAGCGGCCGCGGGGCGACCTCGACCAGCGCAACGTTGGCTAGAGGTGGGACCACGACGTGGCGAGCCTCGAGGTGCCGACAGCAGGAGCAGCCCCAGCCCTCGTACCAGCAATCGGCGTGGTGGGGCGCCCGGCAGACCTTGCAGGCCGCCGCAGTGTCGTCGTGAGTGATCACGTCGTGACAGTAAGGACAGCGCAGCTGCTGTCCTCGATCTGCTCCGGCGGCGACGGGGGTCGAAGGCATTCCTCACGCTCCTCAGTCCCGTTGACGCCTTGACGCGAGCTGCCTGACATGACGGCTCGCTCGAGCGTCCGCAACAGAGGTAGAACGAGTACGCGTGGTCGTCGTAACGGTCGAACACGTCGAAGATGGCCTCGTGGAGGTCCTCGAGGGTCTGGTCACCTCGGATCTCGGTTTGGTGCCAAACGCTCTTCCGTCGCCTCAGCGCGGTCTCTAGTAGTGAGTAGCTCGTCCCGGTTGCTGTTGGCTTGCCCTTCCCTCCACGCTGGACCTACGCAGCCACCCCGACGAGCAAGTCGGCGGGGATCCTTTTGGTGCGCCGAAGAGAAGCCCTGCTGCGCCTGGACTTGGGGCCCTGAACGGCCACTCCGCGTCAGGTTCCCCGAGGGTCTCCGTTCTGTCCCTTGGGAGGCGTGGTGCGCGAAGGCGATGAGCCAGGAATGTCGGAGGCGGTGGTTAGGGTTCCGTACGCAGTGGGGGCCGTCCGCGGGGGGCTGCCCCTTCACCTCGAAACGGGGCGACCCATGACCGGAAATCGGCCCTCCCGCCTGACGGCCTTCAGCTACCTGACCGCCGAGCGCGCGCCCCTCTATCGGGCGATCCTCGCTGTGTTCATGGAGGCTCGCGCCCGCTTCGCGCTGCACCTTCGGCCCGCGGACGTCGCGGCAGGCCTCGGCGACGACCTGTGCCTCGAGGAGGGGGAGCTGGCCCGCGCTCTCGCTCAGCTTCAGGAGTGGGGGAACCTCGAGGCCCACCAGGACACGACCGAGGTGGCGACCGTCGAGGAGTTCTACCGACCGCGCTTCCTCTATCAGCTGACCGCCGCCGGCGAGGCGGCGGAGCGGGCGGTCGCGCTCTACGAGAGCGAGCTGCGCCAGAAGGGAGAGCTCAAGGTCGCGGCGCTCGAAGACGTGCGCCAGCACCTCGCCGAGCTGCTCGAGCTCGCCGAGCAGCCTCGGCCGGACCCGGGGAAGGTCCACCGGGCGCTCTCCGCTCTGCGCGAGCGCTTCGAGGAGCTGACCCGCCGGGCGCAAGCCTTCATGCGTAGCCTGCAGCGCTCCTTGGACCTGGTCGGCGTCGGCGTCGAGGCGCTGCTCCGCTACAAGGAGGCGCTGATCGAGTATCTCGAGCGCTTCGTGCGCCAGCTCGTCACCTCGGGCGCCCAGATCGCGCGCACGCTCGACGCGCTGGACGAACGTGGGGTCGAGCGCTTGCTCGATCTGGCCGCCGAGCGAGACCTCTCGGACGCGCTGGAGGTCAGCGCCAGCGATCGCCTCCACGCCTACGCCTACTGGCGCGAGAGCTGGCGCGGGCTCTCGGGCTGGTTCCGGCGGGAGCCCGGCGGCGGAGCGGCGCAGGCCGAGGTCCTCCGCCAGCAAGCCCTGCGCGCGATCCCTGCGCTGCTCAGCGCCGTCGCGCGCCACAACGATCGTCGCGTGACCCGCAGCGACCGCGCTAGCGACTACGAGGCCCTCGCCCGCTGGTTCGCGGCCGTCGATACGGAGGCCGACGCGCACCGGCTCTGGCGGGCGGCCTTCGGTCTCTGCCCCGCGCGGCACCTGAGGGTGACCGCCGAGACGGTGGACGAGCGCGGCGAGCGGCCGGTTCCACCCAGCACGAGCTGGCTGACGGCGCCGCCCCTTCAGCTCTCGGTCCGGCTGCGCAAGACCGGTCACACGCGCCGACGCGGAGCCCCCAGGCGAGTGCTGGACAAGAGCGTGGAGAAAGCCCAGCTCGCAGCCCGGGCCGCTGAGGAAGCCCGCCAGCTGGAGCTGGCGCGGGCTGAGCTCGCCACCGGCGGGCGGGTTCGGCTGAGTGAGCTCGAGCGGCTCGAGGCCGCGGCGTTCGAGCTCTTCCTCGACCTGCTCGGCCACGCCCTCTCGCGAAAGCTCGACCCGGAGAGCAGCGTGTGCGCCACCTCGACCGACGGGGCGCTGGTGATCCAGCTCGAACCCACAGGCGACGGCGTCATTGCTGAGATCCACACCGTGCATGGTGTTCTGCGCGGCCCCGACCATTGGGTCACGATTCGCGACGCCCACGCGCCCGCGCCCCAGGAGGCCTCGGAGCTCCCTGAGCAGCCGAGCGAACCGCGACCGGCGCCCGAGCGCCCCGTTGCTGCTGCGCGAGCGATCGCATGAGCAAGCTGCGCGAGTCCCTCGACGCCAATACGCTCTACGAGCGCCGGCGCGCCTTGCGCGCCCTCCTCCAGCAGCCGCTGCTCCAGGCCGAGGGAGCCGGGTCTGCGGACTTCCCGTACGTCCGGCAGCACGCGGCGCACCTGCAGGAGTGGCTGGCGCGCTTTCCGGGCTGGAGCCTCAGCGTCGACACCGAGCGCGCGCGGCTGCGCAAGCTCCCGGCCACCCTCGACGACTCCAGCCGCCCCGCCCTGGACCCCAAGTCGGGCGCGCCCTTCTCGATCCGCCGCTACGTCTTGCTC
>CALDQK010001113.1 GCA_937911525.1 uncultured bacterium | reverse complement strand
GCTGAGGGGCAGGAGCCCGCGGCGCCCGCCGCGGAGCCGCCTCCCGCGCCCAGCGGCCAGCGCGGCTGGATCATCTCGCCCGCGATCGACTTGCTCTGCGTCGGCGGACTCTCGCTCCTGGTGCTGCTCCCCTGGGTCCTGCTGCGGCGACGGATCACGATCGGTCAGATCGCGCTCTTGAGCGTGCTGATCAACATGCCCCACTTCCTCGCCTCCTACGTGCTCCTCTACCGGAACAAGGAGCAGGTGCTGCGCTACAAGCTGGCCTCGATCGGCGTGCCCCTCGCGCTGCTGGCCTACTCGGTGTTCGCGGTCGCCAGCGCCAGCCACACCAACGTCCACGTGGCGAACTTCGCCGCCTTCGCGGGGCTCTACCTGGCCTGGCACTACACCGGCCAGACCTGGGGAATGATCGCGACCTTCGGCTACCTGAGCGGCCGGCCCTTCGACGGGCTGGAGGGCCAGCTCGTGCGCGGCGGCCTGCGCGTGCTCCTGGTGTGGCACGTGTGCTGGTTCCTCTACGTGGGCCGAGCCCCCTTCTTCCCGCCCTGGCTGCAGGCTTCGATCGATCAGGCCTACGCGATCCTGAGCGTCGTGGCCGGCGCCTCGCTCGTGCTCGGCGTCGTGGGCTTCGTGCGCTACGCCCGCCGCGTCGGTCACGCGCCGCCGCTGCACGTGCTGGTCCCCTGGTTGGCCCTCCACGTGTGGTACGCCTACATGGCCCTCGACCCGCACCCGCGCGCGCTCTTCTGGGTTCAGCTCGGGCACGCGCTGCAATACCTGATCTTCCCGGTCCGGGTCGAGGCCAACCGCGCGCTGGACGAGACCCGCGGTCATCGCGTCGTCCGCTCCCTGGTGTTCCTGGCCCTCCTGGTCCTGGCCGGCCTGTTCTTCACCTACGGGCTAACCGCGGTCCTCAGCTGGCCCGCCGCCGCGACATGGGGCTACCGCTCGGGTGAGGCCGTGCCGGTGGTGGCCTTCGCCTTCCTGAACGTGCACCACTACTTCGTGGACAGCTGCATTTGGAAGCTCAGCAACCCGACCGTCCGCAAGCAGCTCATGGCCCACGTCGCCCCGCCGACAGCCCCCGCCGCCCAGGCTGCGCCGGCCGCTTAGCGAAACAGCGTCAGCCCGGCGTAGTCCACCGCGTAGTAGAGCGCGAGCCACACCACCACGCAGGCGGGGAAGCGCCAGCGGCGGAACAGGAGCAGGTCGGGGGCCTCGCTCCCCGGCTCGCCGGACATCACCAGCTGCTGGTAGGCGTAGACCCCGTAGACGACGACCGGCAGGGTCACGATCAGGGTCGGGTTCTTGCCGCTCGAGGTCGTGAACACCGCGTAGGCGAGGATCGCCGCGGTGGCGGCCGAGGTCAGCAGCTGCTCCAGCCCGGCCTGGGTGTAGCCCTCCAGCGCCGGCCGCGCGCCGTCCTGCGCGAGGGTCCGGCGCAGCTCGCCGTAGCGCTTGCCCAGCGCGAGGAAGAGCGCGAGGAAGAGCGTGCAGGTCACGATCCAGGCGGTCGGGACGACCCCGACCGCGACCACCCCGGCCACGAGGCGCAGCACGAAGCCGAGCGCGATCGAGAGCACGTCCAGGAGCGCCACGTGCTTGAGCCGAAAGCTGTAGAGCGCGTTGTTGAGCAGGTAGAGCGCCAGGCAGAGCGCGACGGCCTTGCTGAGCGCGTAGCCGCCGGCGAGCCCCGCGAGCGCCAGGACCAGGGCCAGCCCGTAAGCCAGGCCCGGCGCGACCACGCCGCTCGCCACGGGCCGGCTGCGCTTGGTCGGGTGCTCGCGATCGCGCTCGCGGTCCAGCGCGTCGTTGAGCGCATAGACCCCCGAAGAGGTCGCGGAGAACACGGCCGCGGTCCCCAGGGCCTGCGCCACGGCGCTCGGCTCGAACACCTTGCCGCTGAAGAACACCCCCGCGAGGCAGAGCGAGTTCTTGCTCCACTGCCAGGGGCGCAGCAGGCGCAGCACCCCGAAGGCCAGCCCGCCCTGGGGCGGGGGCGCGCTCGAGCCCTCGCCCTCGCTCACAGGAGCCAAGGCAGCACCTTCAAGAGCCCGAGCCGGGCGATCCCGCGCGTGTGGTGGCTGGCCCCGGCCCCGCTCAGGACGGCCTCCCGATTGGCCAGATACCACTCGTAGCTCTGCACGATCATCTCGGCGTTGGACCAACGCGGCTCCCAGCCGAGCTCCTCGCTCGTCCGGCTGAGGTCGAACCAGAGCGAGCGACCGTACATCAGCGCGTGGTAGGGCCCGAGGGGCACGAGCCCGAGCCGAGTCGCCAGCCGCGCGCCGAGCTCGACCGGACGCTGGGGCAGGCTGCGGACCCGCGAGCCGGTCCCCGCGTGACGGCAGAGCGCCTCGAGGGTCTCGCGCATCGTGCCGAACTCGGCGGCGCCGACGTTGTAGGAGCGAGCCCCGGGCCGCTCGGCCGCGCGCAGGATCGCGTCGGCCAGGTCGTCGGAGTGCACGAACTGGTAGCGGTTGTCGCCGCGCCCGAGCACGGGCAGGTTCTTCCCGCGCCGGACCCACTCGAACAGGATCTGGAAGATCCCCAGCCGGCCGTGGCCGAGGATCGTGCGCGGCCGCACGATCGAGACGTCGAGCCCCTGCTCGGCGTAGCGCCGGCAGGCGCGCTCGCCCTCGAGCTTCGCCCGCCCGTAGTCCTCGGCCGGGGTGGGCGGGGTCTCTTCGTCGACCGGGTTGCGGGCGGGCGCGCCGTAGATCGCGCTGGAGCTGGTGTAGACCAGCTTGCCCACCCCCGCCTGCTTGGCGGCCGCGAGCAGGGTCTCCGTCCCGCCCTGGTTGACGGACCAGAACTGGTGGCGGTCCTTGGCCAGGGGCACCTGCGCCACGTTGTGGAGCACGACGTCAGCGCCCTCGACCGCCCGCGCCACCAGGGCCGGGTCGCGCACGTCGCCCTGGATCAGCTCGACCTCGGGCGGGCGCTCGTCGCTCTCGCTCAGGTCGAGCACGCGCACCCTCTCGCCGCGCTCGCGCAGCAGCCGGACCAGGACCGAGCCGAAGTAGCCCGAGCCGCCGGTCACCAGCCAGGTCTTGGCCCCCTCGCTCACGACCAGCCCGCCTCGATCAGCCAGCGCACGCTGCGCCGCATTCCCTCCTCGAGCGCGACCTCCGGCCGATAGCCCAGCTCGCGCTGGGCGGCTCGGACCGAACACGCGATCGTGCGGTCCAGCTCGCCCAGCACGTGCAGGCGCTGCTCGTAAGCCCCCACCGCCTGCAGGAGCGCGTCGCCCGCCCGCGCGATCCGCCCGACCAGGGCCGGCAGGCGCAGGCGGCTCTCCGCGCAGGGGCGCCCGAGCTCCTGCTCCAGCACCCGCCGCGTGGTCTCGAGCACCTCGCGCCAGCTGTAGGGCCGCTCGTCGGCGATCCACCAGGCTCGCCCCGCCGCCTCCGGACGGTAAGCCGCCAGCAGCAGCCCTTGGACCAGGTTCCCCGTGTAGGCCATGGAGCGGAGGTTATCGCCCGAGCCGATCGTCGGCGCCTTCCCGTCCCGGATCAGCTCGAAGAAGCTCGTCTGGCGCGGCGGCTGGCGCGGCCCGTAGAACCAGGGCGCGCGCACGATCGAGGTCTCGAGCCGCCCTGGCTGGTGCGCCGCGAAGGTGTGCTGCTCGGCCCGCTGCTTGGAGCGGCCGTAGCCCAGGTAGGGGCGATAGGGCGAGGCCTCGTCGAAGCGGTGCTCGGGGAAGGGGTTGAGCCCCAGCGGCGAGTTGGAGGAGAGGTAGACCACTCGCGCCAGCTCCGCCCGGCGGGCCGCCGCGAGCACCCGCGTCGTGCCCAGCTCGTTGACCCGAAAGCCCGCCGTGGTCTTGGGGTGGATCACGCCGGCCGCGTGGATCAGGACCCCGCCCGCGGCGCCTTGGCAGAGCTCCGTGCAGGTGCGGGCGTCGCACACGTCGCCCACGACCAGCTCCGCGTCGGGGGCCAGGGCCCGCAGCGCGGCGGCCTCCTCGGCGTCGCGCGCCAGGACCCGCAAGGCGTCGATCCCCGCCAGCAGCGGCTGCGCGGCCGCCTGCACGGCGCCCTCGCGCACGTCGGCCACCAAGTTCTGCCCCAGCCAGCCCGCGGCGCCGGTCACGATCAGGACGCTCACGCGCGGGCCTCCAGGAAGCGGAGCGCGTTGCGCCGCGCGAAGGCCATCACGCTCCCCTGCGGGTTGACCCCCGGCGGCTCGCACAGGAGCGAGGCGTCGCTCACGTAGAGGCCCTCGCAGCCGTGCACGCGCCCGTAGGAGTCGGTCACGCAGGCGGTCCCCTCGCCCATGGGGCAGGAGCTGGTCAGGTGGACCGAGAACAGGTTCGCCTTCCCCCGCGGGAGCGAGTCGGGCAGCCGCCGCAGGTCGTCGGGGCCGCGCACGACCGGGGCCCCGGCCCAGCAGGGGAAGAGCGCCTCCGCGCCGCCCGCCAGCAGGGCCTGGCACAGGTCGCGCTGCCCCAGCGCCAGATCGGCCAGGTCGCGCTCGTCCAGGCGATAGCGCACCAGCGGATCGCGGAAGCCGGGCAAGGGCTGCACACTCCCGCGCCCGCCCCGGACCACCGCGTAGTAGATCGCGTAGCGCTCTGGCTCCGCGCAGGCGCGCGGCAGCTCGCCGGGGTGGTCGATCAGGGCCAGCGAGACGTGCTCGGGCGTCGCGATCGAGCCGCCCAGGCCGATCCGAGGGCCGCGCTCCTTGACCTGGTGGACCGGGATCCCGCTCCCGCGCGGGGTCACGGGCTCGCTGAAGCGCGCGACGACCTTGGTCATGGTCTGCAGCCCCAGCCGCTTGCCCGCCCGCGGCGCGAGCCCGCTGCGGCGCAGCAGGAGCGGACTCTGGATCGCGCCGCCCGCCACGAACACGCTCTTGGCGCGCAGCGCGAGCCGCTCACCCTCCAGCAGCCACTCGTCGCGCTCGCGGCGCACGCGCGTGACGCGCGAGTCGGCGCGGACCCGCCCGCCCGCGGCGCGCAGGCGCGGGATCAGCGTCCGGGACATGGACTGGCGCACCGGCTGGCCCGCGTCGTCCTGGCGGAACCAGCGCGGGACCTCGACCACGGACCAGCCCAGGGCTTCGGCTCCTGCCGCCAGCCGGAGCGAGCTCGGCGCCGGCTCTCCGGCCTCCAGCGTGACCCCGAGGTCGGCCTCGACCGCCTCGAAGTGCGGCGCGAGCTGCTCGGGCCGCGCGCCCAGCAGGCCGTAGTCGCGCGCCCACTCGCCGAGCACCGCGTCGGGGGTCCGGTGGTAGAGCCCGCCGTTGACCTCGCTCCCGCCGCCCACGCAGCGGCCCTCGACGTAGGCCACCTTGGGGTTGCCCAGGGCCACGGTCAGGCCGGCGTTGCGGTAGCAGGTGAGCATCTCGCCGCGGGAGTAGGTCGGGATCGACCCCGGCGGCACCTCGGGCCCCTCCTCCAGGACGAGCACCTCGCGGCCGGCCTCGGCCAGAGCGCAGGCGGCCGTCACGCCACCCGGCCCCGAGCCGATCACCGCGACCTCGACCCGCTCCCCCTTCACGCGCCCGTCCTCGCCTCGACCAGGCCGCGCCAGGTGTAGACGCTCAGGCTCTCGAAGAGGCGCACGAAGTCCCGCTGGGGCCCTAGGGGCGAGCGCCGCCAGGCCTCGAGCCGCCGCGCCCGCGCCCGCGCGGGGGCGCAGTGGAAGGCGACCAGCCCCGCCCGATCGAAGACCGCGAGCAGGGCGCGGATCCCCTGCCGAGTCCAGTCGGGCATCCGCCGCACGTGCTCGATCACCCGCCGCGCGACCTCGTTCTCGAGCCCCTCCTCCTCGGCGCGCTGCGGCGGGCAGCGCTCGGCCAGCAGGCTGTGCACGATCGCGATCACGACGTCGTCGAGTCGGTGCTGGAGGGAGGTCAAGCAGCGTCCTGACGGGATCGGCGGCGGCGTGGACAGGGACGAGGAGGAGAGGGGACGCGGTCCCCGAGCCTAACCGCTGCCGCCCTGGAGGAGAGCTCTAGGGCTGCTTGATGGCGGTCAGGACCGTGACGGTCTTCACCTGATTCCCCTCGGTCACCGACTTGACGAACAAGGGCCAGGTGGGGACGCCCTTCCTCTCGGGACTCCACGACCTGCTCTTGACGCCGTTGGCCTCCGTCTCGATCACCTTGCAATCCCAACGCCGCCCGATCACCTCGATCGTCTCGCGGCTGGTCTTCGCCTCGCGAGGCACGACGCTGGGGAACTGCGATTCGACGGGCCAGAGCTGTTTGGATTGCGGCATCAGCTGGTCGCCGGCCTTGACCACGAGCCGATACTCGAGCTTGCCCTCGAGCACGTCGGTGATCTCGAAGTGGAACACCGACCTGGTCGTGTTGCCGCCCAGCTTCGTCACACTCTCGAACACGTAGACCTGACCCTTCCTGACCTGGCTGAGGTCAACGCCCACAGGTCCCTTGGGCGTGGCTTCCGCTTCGTCGCTGCCGCCGCTCCGCTTCGCCAGCTCACGCTCACGGCGCCGGGCCGCTTCCGCCTTCTGGCGAGCCTGCTCCGCGGCCTCCTTCTCGCCCTTCAGCTCGGCGAGCTGGCGGCGCAGCTCGGCGTTCTCGGCCTCGGCCTTGGCCGCCCGTCGCTCCGCTTCGATCCGCTTCCGCTCCTCCTCGCGGACGCGCGCCTCCGCGGCCTTCGCCTTGGCCAGCGAAGCCCGCGCCGCCTTCGCCTCCGCCTCGGCTCGCGCGCGCTCGGCGGCGGTCGCCCCCTGGGACTTCTTCAGTCGGGCCTCCGCGAGCTGCATCCGCAGCTCCGCTCGCTGACGCTCCTTCTCGGCCGCCTCGCGCTCCGCCGCGACGCGCGCTAGCTGACTGCTGCCGGTGTCGAGCGGCCGCGCCTTGCCCTCGCTGAGGATCAGCCCGCGACCGAGGTCCGCGTCGCCGCCGAAGCGGATCGCTGGCGTCTGGTTGCCGCCGGCCGCGCGAGCGAGCCGCGGCACCTCGGCCTGGAGGTGCGCGGCCAGCTCTCCCAGCGAGACGGACCCGTCGCCGCTCGCGTCGGCCGCGCCGCGCAGCCCCTTCAGCAAGCAAGCGGTGAACACCCCGTGCCCCGTCCGCCGATCCTCACGCGAGAGCTGATTGGCCTGCGTAGCAGCCACGACGACCGAGGCGCCCTCCGCCTGGGGCAGCGACGGGAGCACCCGCTTCCCCAGCCCGCTGAATCCCCGCAGCCCCTTCAAGCCGCCGGACTTGCAGGCGTCGAGCAGGAGCACGCGCCGCCCCGCGGCGATCTTTGCCCACTCCTTCTGCAGCGTCTCCTGGCGAATCGAGGTGTATTCGAGGTCCGCTAGCTCCGTATCGACCGTGGCCAGGTAGACGCCGTTCGCGTCGCTGAATCCATGCCCAGCGAAGAAGAGCAGCGCCACGTCCTTGGGCCCAACCGCTTGGCGAATCAGGTGATCGCGGATCGCGCGGAGCACGGCCCGCCGCGTGGCCTGCTTGCCGCGCAGCAGCTTCACCCGGCTGGCCTGAGTCGGGCTGCGTGGATCCTTGGCGAAGAAGTCAGCGATCGCCTGGGCGTCGTCCTCAGCGTAGGCGAGGTCGCTCACTTCAGGGTCCGCGTAGTCCTCGATCCCGACCGCCAGGACGAACACGCGCTCCTCGGCGGGGGGCGGGTCTTGCGCCCTCGCCGTCGCCACCCAGGTCAGCAGCGCCGCCAGCGCGAATCCAGCTCGATTCATGAGTATTCCTCTGCCACCCCCAGTCTGTCCGGAGCGCTGGCGCGGCTCAACCACAGCTTGGAAAGAAGCTGGCGCCACCCCGGAACGAGCGAAACCCGCTCAGCGAGCGGGTTTCGTCATGGGCGAGGAGGGACTCGAACCCCCGACCCCTTCTGTGTAAAAGAAGTGCTCTAACCAACTGAGCTACGCGCCCGCGGGCGCGATCTTACGCGCTGAGGGCGCGCCTCGCGCTGCCGATCCGCACCCCAGCCAACAAGAGCAGCAGGAGCGCGAGGCCGGCCGGCGCGCCGCTCTGCTCGGGGGCCAGGGAGCAGCCGCCGCCGCCGCCGCCGCCACCGACGATCGCGGGGCTCGGGGCCGCGGTGGCGGGAGGCGCGGTCGTGCCGCGCGAGATCGCGGGGCCGGTCCCGCCGCCGCTGCCGATCCCGTGGGTCTCGAAGCGGTGCGCGATCGGGTTCAGCTCGTTGCCGAAGGCGTCGCGCAGGGGCTGGTAGGTGTAGACCACGAAGCTGACCCGGTCGTGGAGCGGGTAGCGGTCGAGGTCGAGGGGCAGCTCGCGGTCGTTGGTCAGCGTCAGCTGGGCGTTCTCGGCGCCCTGCCAGGCGCTCCAGCCCTTGTTGGCGCCGACCGGCACCAGGATGTCGATCGGGCCCGTGGCCGCGTCGCTCGAGCTGCCCTGGTCGTCGAGGGCCTTGACCTCGACCAGGGTGTCCTGGGCCTCGAGCGACATGTCGAAGCGGAAGGTCACCTTCAGCGCGCCCGGGGGGATCGTGCCGCGGCCCGAGCCGTCGGTCTCGGTGCGCTCGATCTGGACCTCGACGTCGTAGGGCACCGCGTAGATCGGGTTGGTCAGGCAGCGGCGCTCGTCGCGACCCATCCCCAGGGGCGAGGCCGTGTAGGCCGCGAACTGGAGCGCCGAGGTCGCGCTGAGGGCGCCCTCCTCGCTGGGGTCGATCGCCTCGTCGAGGTCGGCGTTGGCGCCGCCGGCGGCCAGCCAACCGCGCGCCTCCAGGACCTCGGTCCCCGAGGCCCGGCGCTGGGTCGGGTTGGGGTCGCCGGGGCTGGTGCGGTAGATCGCGAGGTGGGTCACGTCGCCGCCGCGCTCGCCGAACTCGCTCGTGTTGGTGTAGCGGTAGCCGTAGCGGACCCGCGTCGAGTCGCGCGGCACGAGCGCGGTCCCGCGGCCGTCGAAGCCGCCGCCGCCGCCGATCCGCCCGTCGGCGTCCTCGTGGGCCTCGTGCTGGTCGT
>CALDQK010001112.1 GCA_937911525.1 uncultured bacterium | reverse complement strand
CGCGGAGCGCGCCGAAGAGCGCCTGCGCGCGGCTGGCGCGGACCCCCGCCAGCTGGCCGAGCGCTGCGCGCGCGTGCAGGCCTACCTGGCCGCGGCGAGCGACCTGGCCCCCCTGGCCGGCGGCTCTCGCGCAGCCAGCGCGGCGGAGCACCTGCGCTTGATCCACGCCCGCGCCCGCGGAATCGACCTGGCCCTGCTCGAGGCCCGCGCCCCGCTCTTCGCGCGGACCCCGCCCGAGCTGCGCGCCGAGAGCCCCGAGGGGGTCCGCCCGCTCGTCCTCGCGGGCAAGCCGGGCCTGCTGCGCACCCAGCCTCTGCCCGAGGGCGCCCTGGCCCAGTGGTGGTGCCCGACCCGGAGCGAGGCCGAGGCCGAGCGCCTGGCGAGCGAGCTGGCCGCGCTGCCGCCCTCCGAGCAGCACGCGCGCTTCGTGACCCTGGCCCGCCTGGCGGGGGCGCGCGCGCAGGGCCTCTTGGGCCGCTTCCAGCGCGAGACGGGCACCCTGCCCACCGACCCGCGTGAGCGAGCCCTCGAGGCGCTGCTGGCGGTTCCGGCCCTGCGCAGCTCATAAGATCGAGGCGTGCAGCTCCCAGCCACGATCGGCCCCTATCCCGTGGCGCGGCTCCTCGGCCGCGGCGGCATGGGGAGCGTGTTCCTCGCGCGCCACCCGCGGCTCGGGATCGACGTGGCGGTCAAGGTGCTCGACGAGCGTGACCCGGACCTGCTGACCCGCTTCCGCCGGGAGGCGGAGGCCATGGGCCAGATCAACCACCCCAACGTGCTCGACATCTTCGACTTCGGGGCGGACGCTCAGACCGGCGCGCCCTTCATGGCTATGGAGTTCTGCGCGGGCCCTGACCTCGAGCGCTGGCTCGAGCAGTGCGGCCCCTGTGAGCCCGAGGAGGCGGTCGAGCTCGCCCTGGGTGTCGCGCGCGGCATAGCGGCGGCGCACGCCGCGGGGGTGATCCACCGAGACCTCAAGCCCGCCAACGTGCTCCTCGTCAACGGGCTCCCCAAGGTCACCGACTTCGGGCTGGCCCGCAGCCGGCGCCCCCTGGCCGGCGGCTTGACCCGCACCGGCGAGCTGCTGGGGACGCCCGCCTACATGGCGCCCGAGCAGCTCGACGACGCCAAGCGGGCCGACGAGCGCTGCGACGTCTACGCTTTGGGCGCGATCCTGTTCCAGCTCGTCAGCGGGCGCGCCCCCTTCCAAGGCCCGACCGTGTTGGCGCTCGCGAAGCGGGTGCTGGAGGGCGCGCGCGAGCCGCTCCCCAAGGGCCTCCCCCCGGCGCTGGCCGAGGTGATCGACGCGGCCATGGCCCTGGATCCAGGCGACCGCTACGACAGCGCGGAGGTCGTGGTCGGCGTCCTCGAGGACCTCCAAGGGCGCCTCTCAGGCGCCTCTTCCCGAGCGCTCCGCCTCCTGGGTGCCGCTCTGGGCGCCGCCCTGCTCTCACTCTTCCTGCTGCTCGGGGTCGCCTGGGCCCGCCTGAGCGAGCGCCCGAGCCAGGCCGCGAGCACTCCCCCGCCGCCCTCTCCGACGCCACAGCCGACCTCGGCGCCCTCCGCTGCCCCGACCGCCCCTCCGGCGCTGGAGCAAGCCCAGGCCGACCGGCGCCGCTACATGCGCTGGCTGGAGCTGAGCCGACTCGACCCCGACCTGCTGGACCGCGCCGTGCAGCGCCAGGAGCCGGCCGCGATCACCGAGCTGGCGATGCGCGTGTTCTGCGGACGCGAGCGCGCCGCCGATCGCTGGGGGCGCGTCTTCCACCTCCTCACGCAGGCCGCGGAGCTCGGCGACGTGCGGGCCATGGAGGAGCTGGGGCGCAAGGACCTCTACCCACCCCAGCGTCTCGCCAGCTACGACGCGCAGCGCGTCGCCTGGCTCGCTCGCGCCACCGAGGCAGGCAGCCTCCGGGCCGCGACCCTCCGCGCCGACGAGCTCCCGCCCGCCGAGCGCGAAGCCCTGCTGGACCGGGTCGTCGAAGAGGGGGCCTCGCGCGGGAAGGACGACCCGCGGCTCTGGGGCGGAGTCGCCGCGATCCTGCGCTCGCGGGGGGACCACGAGGGCGCGAAGCGCTTCTTGGAGCGCGCCCTCGCGGCCAAGACGCCGCACGTCATGGCGGACTACGGCGTGGCCTACCTCTGCCACGACGAGGCGGGTCCCGAGGACTACGCGCGCGCGATCCCGCTCCTGCGCAAGGCGGCCGAGCACCACCTCCCCAACGCCCTGCGCGGACTCGGGATCGCCTACCTCCGCGGCCTGGGGGTCGAGCAGGAGCGCGGGCTCGCGCGGCGCTACTTCCAGGAGGCAGCGCAATACGGCGATCGCGAAGCCCTGCGCGCGCTCGCCATGACCTACCCCAAGGGCGAGGAGCGGGAGTATCACCTCCGCCGCGGCGCGGAGGGCGGCGACCCGATCGCGGCCGAGCTCTTCGTCTATTGGCGCATGCAGCGAGAGGGCGAGACGACCCAGGCCCTGGTCAAGGAGCTGCTCCCCTTCGCCGCGCTCGCGATGAAGGTCCCCCTCACCAGCCCTGGGCTGGAGCCCCAGAAGCGGGCCCACGTCGCGCTCCAGCTCGGACTGGTCCTCAAGCGAGGGCACGGGACGGAGCGCGACCTGGCGCGATCCGCCCGGCTCTTCGAGCGCGCGCACCGCCTAGGCGACGCTCAGGGATCTCTGGCCTACGGGGAGGCCCTGCTCCACGGACAGGGCGTCCCGCGAGACTATCCGGCCGCCCGCGCCTGCCTGGAGCGCGCCAGCACTACCGTCCCGCGGGGGCACGTGTTCCTCGCGATGCTCGAGGACCGCGAGCGGCGGCCTGGCTGGCGCGAGCGCCTGATCGACTCGCTGCGCGCGGCCGCGCTCGCAGGGGACCAGGTGGGCGTCGGGCACGTCCTGAATCAGCTGCGCTCCGTCGAGCCCGAGCTGCTGATCGCCTACTTCGTGCGGCGTGTGCCCGAGGGAGATCTGGCCGCCAAGACGCTGTACGGGCTCGAGCTGCTCAAGGGTGAGCTGACCGAGCGCGACGCCAAGCGCGGGCTGGAGCTCCTTGAAGAGGCGGTCGCCGCCGGACACGGCGTAGCGCTCTTGATCCTCGGCACGGAGCTCGCGGCCGGGAAGCTCCTCCCCCAGGACCTCGAGCGAGGGAAGGAGCTCCTGCGCCGGGCCGAGCGGGCGGGCCTGAAGCAGGCCCGCGCCGTCCTGCGCCAGCTCGGGGGGAGCAGCGCTCCCCCCGAGTGAGAGTTGCTCCGTCGGTCCGAGGCGCGATCATGCGCCCCCCAAGGAGCGCCCCGTGCCCCGAGCCGTGTTCGTGATCCCCCACCATGCCTACCGCGCCGAAGAGTTGGAGCGACCGCGTGAGGCCTTGGCCGCCGCCGGCGTCGAGGTGCTGGTGGCCAGCTCCTCCCTCGGCCCCGCCAGCGACATGAGCGGAGCGCGCGGCTGCGAGCCCGACCTGCTCTACAGCGCGGTCGACCCCAGCGACCTCGACGCGCTGGTGTTCGTCGGCGGGACCGGCTCCGCTGAGTATTTCGACGACCGCACGGCCCACGGGCTGGCTCAGGCGGCGCTGTCGCAGGGCAAGCTCGTGGCCGCGATCTGCTTCGCGCCCTCGATCCTGGCCAACGCCGGGCTGCTCGAGGGTCGACGCGCGACCTGCGCGCCGGCGCGGCGCGCGCACCTCGCCGCTCACGGCGTCGAGCTGGTCGACGCCGCCGAGGTCCGCGACGGCGCGCTCCTGACCGGGCGCGGGCCTGAGGACAGCGAGGCCTTCGCGCGCGCCCTCCTGGAGGCCTTGGCATGACCCGCTTCGCTCACTCCCTCCTGCTCGCCGGCCTGGCCGCGCTCCTCGCGGCCGCTCCCCTGGCCGCCCAGGAACGAGAGCCTGCTCCGGCCCCCGCGCCCGCGGCGACCCCGCCGCCCTGGCGCCAGATCGACGCCTTCGCGCCCTTCTACGACCCCGCCCAGCCCCCGCCCAACTCCTGGGCCATGCCCTTCGGGCACCTCGACACCCTCGAGGCCCCCTACGTCAACGCGGCCCACCTCGCCGCCTCGGTCCAGCGCTTCGACCGCTACTGCAAGGACGTCGCCGCGCGCGGCTTCAACGTGGTCTTCGTGGGCAACCTGATCCACATCGCCAGCTTCGACGGCGTCGAGGGCGGACCTGTCTACGGCCCCGCCAGCCCCTTCCGGGCGCGCGCGCTGGCCTACCAGCAGGCCTTCCGGCGGGCGATCGCGCGCGCCAAGGCGCACGGGGTCCGGGTCGTGATCGAGACGGACTTCCCCGCCTGGACGCCCGAGCTGCTCGACTGGCTCGGCCCGCGCGGGGTCGAGCTCGACAACGAGCGCCTGTGGCTCGCCTACCAGGCCGCGGTCGACGAGCTGCTCGGCTCGGTCGGCTTCGCGGGCGTCATGGTCCGGATCGGCGAGGGCGGCGGCTCCTACGACGAGGCCACCGGCTACAAGAGCGGCGTCCGGGTCAAGACCGTGGCCGACACGCGGCTCGCCCTCGACCGGCTGCTGACCCTGGTCGAGCGCTTCAACGCCGCGCACCAGGCCGACAAGAAGCTGCTCTTCCGCACCTGGACGATCGGGATCGGCGAGATCGGCGCGCTGCACACCTCCCCCGAGCTCTACGAGCGCGTGTTCGCCGGCTTCGGCCCGCGCAAGGCGCTCTACACCGTGATCAAGCACGTCGCGATGGACTTCTTTCAGCACGTGCCCCTCAACCGCACGATCGGCGTGGGCGAGGTCGACCAGCTCGTCGAGTTCCAGGCGCGGCGCGAGTACGAGGGCTTCGGGCTCTTCCCCAACACGCGCGCCGAGCCCTTCCGCGACGCGATCCAGCGCTTCGCCAAGTCGCCCCGCTTCCAGGGGGTGAGCGTGTGGCCGCTCAACGGCGGTTTCCTCCTCCCCTCGCCGACCTACTACCGCAGCCAAGGGCCCGACCGCTGGATCGACGTCAACGTGTTCGCCTACGGCCAGCTGCTCCTCGACGCGCGGCGTGAGCCGGCCGAGGTCGTCGCCGAGTGGGTCCGCGCCCAGGGCGTCAGCGAGGCGGACGCGCCCCTGGCGACCGAGATCTTGCTGGCCGGCGACGACGTGATGGGCAAGGGCATGTATGTCCGCCCCTACGCGGAGAAGGCGCCCGCGCTCTTCGGGCTCGAGGTGTTCCCGACCATGCTCTGGTTCTATTGGACCCGCCCGGTCGGAGCGCTGGGGGTGCAGGCCCTGATCGCCCGCTACGCCCTGCCCGAGCGCGAGCGCGCGGTGGCCGAGGGCCGCGAGGCGCTGGCCGAGCTCGACGGCCTGATCGCCAAGACGGAGACCCTCGCTGAGTCGAACTTCCGCCGCGACCTGCTCACGGCGCTGCGCTTCCAGCGGAGCAGCTTCGCGTTCCTGGCGGCCTATCGGGAGGTGTTCCTCCATCACCACGCCTGGGCCACCGGCGACGGCGCCGCCGAGGCCTACCGGCGCTGGCAGGAGGGCTTGGCGCCACTCAGCGCCGCCCTCGACGCGCACGAGACCGAGTGGCGCGACGACCACTTCTTCCAACCCTGGGACCTGCGCGAGCTGCGGCGCGAGGTGCGCGACGGGCGCTGGATCCCGCGCCTGCGCCCTTGGGCCGCGGCCCTGGCGCTCCTCGACCTGCTCCTGGTCGCCTTGCTCGTGGCGGGGCTCCGCCCCGAGCCGCCGCCGGCGCTGGCTTGGACTCACGACTGGGCCGGCGCCCTCGTCGCGGCCTGCCTGGTCTCCTTCGCCTGCGCCGCCAGCCTGGCGATCCTCGCCAGCGG
Organism: uncultured bacterium; assembly: GCA_937911525.1. Classification (GTDB taxonomy): domain Bacteria; phylum Planctomycetota; class J058; order J058; family J058; genus NORP233. The sequence goes on along the minus strand of CALDQK010001112.1, from coordinate 2,043 downwards.
CAGCGCCCTGGCCCTGGTCGCCAACCTGGGCGGCTTCGGAGCCCTCGTCGGCTGGCTCGTCGGCGCGGCGGCCCTCGACACCGCCCGCGGCGAAGGACCCCGGCCCCCTGTCTCCGCCCTCAGCGGCGCCCTGCTGCTCCTGGCCCCGAGCCTCACGGTGTGCGCGCTGCTGCTCCTGGGCTACGCGGCCCGCGGCCCGCTGCCGGCCTACGCCCTGCTCGTCGGGGCCCTGACCGGAAGCGGCGCGGCCCGCGCCGTCCTGGTCCTGGGCTGGCTGGCCGCCTTCGCGCTGGCCTGCGGCGGCGTGTGGCTCGCCGTGCGCCGCAGCACCAACGGGCCCACGCCGCGCCAGGCGCGCTGCGCCGTGGCGATCCTGCTGCTCTTCCTGCTGATCAAGGCGACCCTGCTCGCACAGGCCGGCGTGCGCGGGCTGCTCGTCGCCAACGAAGTGCTCCGCCTCGGTCCGACCGTCCTCAACCAGGCCGGAACCCACGTCGAAGACCTCGTCGAGTAGCTCTCCGCAGCTCGCCCTCAGAGCCGTGGCGTGGGACGAGCGAGCGTCAACCTCGTCGACTTCGCGAGTGCCAGATCTGTCAACGCGCAAGCCCTTGCGGGAACGGACGCGGCGGCGCTTACACGATATGGCTTTGACTTCCCTTCACAGGGCCGCCAAGGTGAGGGTCGGATCGGACCTCTGCGAAAGGTATTCGGGGAATCAACATTTGACACGCGCGCGCGCCAGCCACGAAGCGCTGGGGCGAAGAGGCTGCCCTCGGACGGAGAGCGGCCGCTGGTCCCAGCATGCGGACCCACTCAAGAGCCACGTCCTGCTGATCGACGAAGGCGCCCTGGAGGAGGTTCGCTCGCTCCTCGAGCGCCAGACTCGACCGCCGCTGCGCGTGTCGCGTCTGGGACTGGCCGAGGCCTGCCAGGTCCTTCCCCACGGACGGCCCGACGTCGTGGTGCTCGACCTCGACCTCGCCCAGGACGACGCAGAGACGATCGCGCAGCTGCGTGAGCTCCTGGGCCCCGCGCCCCTGCTGGTGGTCGCGAGCGAGCGCGGCGCGGCGGCGCGCGGCCGCTGCCTGAATGCAGGCGTCGACGGCTACTACACCAAGGAGGACCTCGACCCGCGCGCGGTCGTGATCGACGTCCAGGGCCTGACGCCGCAAGCTCCGCGCTCGCGAGCCGAGGAGCTGCTGCTGCAGACGCGCAGCCCGACCTTCCGCAAGGTGGTCGAGACCTGCCTGGCCGTCGCTCCGACCCGCGCCCGCGTGCTCCTGCTCGGTGAGACCGGCACCGGCAAGGAGGTCTTGGCGCGAGCGATCCACGGGGCGTCTGGTCGGGAGGGGCCCTTCGTGGCGGTCAACTGCGCCGCCGTGTCCAAGGGGCTCATGCAGGCCGAGCTCTTCGGTCATGAGCGCGGCGCGTTCACGGGAGCGCTCAACGCGCGGGCAGGTCTCTTCCAGCAGGCCAACGGAGGGACGCTCTTCCTGGACGAGATCGGCGACATGCCGCTCTCGATCCAGGCCGCGACCTTGCGCGTGCTCGAAGAGGGCACCGTTCGCCCGGTCGGCTCGACCGCCGAGCGCGAGGTGGACGTGCGCGTGCTCGCGGCCACGAGCGTGTGGCTCGAGGACGCCGTCAGCGCGGGCCAGTTCCGCGAGGACCTGCTCTACCGCCTCGACGTGATCCGGGCTGAGGTCCCCGCGCTCCGCGATCGCCCCGCCGACATCGTGCCCCTCTTCTCCCAGTTCTGCGCCGAGTTCGCCAAGCGCCACAGCACGACGGCCCCCGAGCTCTCGCCCTGCTTCGAGCAGGCGCTGCTCGGCTACGGCTGGCCTGGCAACGTCCGCCAGCTGGCCAACATCGCCGAGCGCCTCCTGCTGCGCCCGGCGCGCGGCTCGCGTTACCTGGCGGGAGACCTCCACGACGTGCTCGGCTCGTCCGAGCGCCTGGCGCTGCCCCCGCCCCCCCCGCCGCGCACCGGGCCCGAGAGCCATCCGCCGGAGGCCCTCCACCCGACGCCGCCCGCCCGCCCCC
>CALDQK010001111.1 GCA_937911525.1 uncultured bacterium | reverse complement strand
GGCCTCCGCCCGCGCCGCCCTCGGGCTCCCGGCCGACAAGCCGGTCCTGCTGCTGATGGGCGGCAGCCAGGGCTCCCGCGCGATCAACGGCTGGGTCGAGCAGGCGCTCGCGGCCGGCGCCGGCTCGCCCGCGCTCTCCTACCTGCACCTGGCGGGCAGCGAAGAGGCCCGCGACCAGCTGGCGCGCGCCTACACGCAAGCCGGCCTGCGGGCCCGGGTCGAGACCTTCCTGCCCGGGATCGGGATCGCCTACCGCGCGGCCAGCCTGGCGCTGGTCCGCGGCGGCGGCGCGACCCTGGCCGAGCTCCTCGCCGCCGGCGTGCCCGGCGTCTGCGTGCCGATGCCCGGCTCGGCCGACGACCACCAGCGCAAGAACGCCGACGCCTTCGTGGCCATGGGCGGCGTGCGCTGGCTGGAGGAGTCCACCCTCACGACCGATCACTTCCGCGAGCTGGTCGACCTGGCCCAGAGCCCCTGGCAGATCGAGCAGCACGCGCAGCGAGCCCGCAGCGCGGGCCGGCCCAACGCCGCCGCAGTGGTGGCGCGCCGGCTCGTGAACCTCAGCAATCCCCAGCACCCCGCGGCCTGAGCCGCAGAGAGAAGAGAGACCGACATGGACATGGGCAAGTACGTGGCCGTGGGTGTCCTCGCCATGATCATTCTGGCGGCGGCGACCTACGAGAGCCCCAAGAAGAACAAGCAGCAGGGCGAAGGCGAGACCGCCGCCGCCAGCAGCGAACAGCCGGGCGCCGAGTCGCCGGTGTTCGAGGCGACCTTCGGCGCGGCCCCCGAGCTGGCGCCGCCCGCCGAGGCGCCGGTGGGACCCGCGGGTGAGACGCAGGTCGCGGCCGTCCCGGTCGGCGGCGCGGAGGGCGGCGTGGTCACGAGCGCTGGCGAGGCGTCTCCGGCCCCCGCGCCCTCGCCCGAGATCGCGCAGGCGGCCAAGGAGCTGAAGGAATACACGGTCAAGGCCGGTCAGACCCTGAGCGACATCGCCGAGGAGCTCCTGGGTGATCGCAAGCGCTGGAAGGCGCTCTACGACGCGAACAAGGACCGTCTGCCCAGCCCCGACCGGATCCGCGAGGGGATGAAGCTGGTCTACGGCGAGCTCCAGCGCAACGCGCCGGCCGCGAAGCAGGCCGTCGCCCAGGCGACCGCCAAGGCTCTGCCCGCCTCGGCGCCGCGCCCCGCCAGCGGCGGCAAGACCTACACCGTCGCCAAGGGCGAGACGCTCTACGCGATCAGCAAGAAGACCCTCGGCAAGGGCGGCCGCTGGAAGGAGATCGCCCAGCTGAACGGCCTGCCCGAGGGCAAGGTCTTCGCGGGCCAGGTCTTGAAGCTGCCCAGCAAGTAGCGCTCTCCCGCCGCTTCGCTCGAGCGCCCTCGGCTGCCAGGCAGTCGAGGGCGTCTTCGTGTACCTACTCGCTCGGGATGTCGCGGGCTGCGCGAACGCCGAGCTGGCGGAGGATGTTCTTGCCGCCCTCCGGCTTGGCGTCGTCGCGCGACCAGGGGAGCGAGTTGATCAGGTTGGTGTGCAAGCCGCCGCCGCGGATCACCCGCTTGCCCTTCTTGGCCTCCTCCGGGGGGACCTGGGGATCCCGGCCGGCGGAGTCGTCCCCGTAGGCGCGGTAGCCGTCGCTGGTCCACTCGTAGACGTTGCCGAGCAGGTGGAACACGCCCTCGGGCGACTGACCCTCGGGGAGCGAGCACACCGGCCAGAAGGCCCGCGGCTGGTGGTCGCCCGAGGCGGCGTGGAGCAGGGGGTTGGGGCGCTCCTGGCTGGGCCCCCAGGGAACGCACCAGCCGCGGGGGTGCGCTGCCGCTTCCCACTGAGCCTCGCTGGGCAGCCGCAGCCCGGCCCAGGCGACGTAGGCGTCTGCCTGGCTCGCCGGGATCCGCGCGACCGGCAGCAGGTCGGCGCGGCGTTTGGCGCCGAGTTGAACCATGAGGGCGTCGAAGTGCAGCCGGGATCCCCTTCCGTTGCGCTCGCGGTCCTCCTGCTGCGTGCGATAGACGCTGTGCTCACCTTGTTCGTAGTTGTCGGCGAAGCTCGACTCGGGGAAGCGGACCCCCTTGGTCGTGCAGAAGCGCTCGAACTGGAGCTGGGTCACCTCGTACTTCGCCAGGAGGAAGTGCGAGACGGTGACCTCGTGCCGGGGGCGGGCGTTCGCGTGCGGGTCCTTGTCGGGCTTGGTGGGGTCGAAGGCCCACTCGGGTGGCTCGTCCGGGGCGCCGCGCTCGTAGGTCCGCTCGGAGATGTAGACCAGCGTCGAGCCGTCCGTCTCGTTGATCACTTCGCCGGGCCGCAGCCCGGGGCGGAGTCCGGCCTGGGGCAGCGCTTGGGCGGCGTCCCAGGGGGCCCAAGGCGAGTAGACCAGGCGCAGACCGACGTGGTCGGCGCGCTCCTGGGCGCCGAGGGGGGCGCCCTCGGCGCTGCGCAGCTCGGCCAGCTCGGAGCTGCGGAAGCTCCCGCCCAGGACGCGCCGCGGGGCGCTGGGGAGCTTGCCCAGCGGGCCCTCCTCGACGGAGCCGAGCGCCCACTCGGCGACGCCGCCGACCAGGCCTTGGCAGCCCGAGGGCGAGGCGCCCTCGGGGAAGCTGCCGACGGGCAGCAGCCCGGGTTCGCCCGCGAGGCCCGCGTTGGCGTGCGAGAAGGCGCGGCTGGCGAGGGGCCACTCCTTACCCCAGGGGAACTCGTCCGCCCCGCGCGCGCGCCGCCACTCGGCCAGCGTCGGCAGGCGCAGGCCGACCGAGGCCGCGTAGGCCATGGCGTCGTGGAAGCTGATCCCGCTGGCCGGCAGGAGCGCGTCGTCGCCCTCGAGGGAGACCGCGCAGGCCTCGAGCGACTGGCGCAGGTCCGACTCGGGGCCGGCCAGGCTCGCCTCCCCGCGCGCCTGCGCGATCGCGTCCGCGTCGCCGCGGGGCGGGGCCTCGCTGAGGGAGCCCTCGCAGGCCAGGGGATAGCGGTCGCGGAAGTGGCGCCACTGGGCGCGGGTGACCTCGTACTTGCCGACCAGGAGGCCGGGCCCGCTCTCGTCGCCTTCGATCCAGACCAGGAGCGAGCCGTCCTTGCGGAGCACGAAGTGGTCGTCGCGCCCAGGCACGCCCTCCAGCCAGTCGGGCAGGGGACCCCCCCAAGGCGCCGTCGTGCGCGCGACCAAGGGCGCCGCGCTGGGGGTCGGAGTCGGCTCGGCCCCGCGCAGCCTGGGTCCGAGCGCGATCCAGGCCGCCGCGGTCACGCCGATCAGGAGCAGCGCCCCCGCGAACCCCAGCAGCTTGCCCCAGCGCTTCTTGCGCGGGGGCACGCCGGGCATCCGCCCCTCGGCGGCGGCCTGCAGCGCCTCGTGCAGGGCGCGCGCGGTCTGGAAGCGCTCGTCGGGGTCCTTGCGCAGGCAGACGTCGATCACCTCGTCGAGGGGCAGGGGGACCTCCGCGCGCAGGCTGCGCATCCGCGGGGCCTCCTCGGTCAGGAGGCGCGTCACGATCCCGACCCGCGAGTCGGCCTCGAAGGGCGTATGCCCCGTGACGACCTTGAACAGCAGCGCGCCCATGCCGTAGACGTCGGTGCGCGCGTCGAGGGTGCCGCGCAGGGAGTCGACCTGCTCGGGCGCCATGTAGCTGGGGGTGCCGAGGGCCGCGCCGTCCTGGGTCAGGGTCTCGGCGCCCTCGAGGCGGGCCAGGCCGAAGTCGGCCAGCTTGGGGTTGCCCTCCGCGTCGAGGAGCACGTTCTGCGGCTTGAGGTCGCGGTGGGTCACGCCCTGCTGGTGGCTGTGGGCGAGGGCGTCGCTCAGGGTCAGCCCCAGCTGGATCGCCTCGGGGATCGGGTAGGGGCCAGCCTCGAGGCGGTCGTCGAGGTCGCCGCCGTCGACGAAGTCGAGGACCAGGAAGGGCTGCCCGTCGACTTCGCCCGCCTTGCGGACGCGGAGCACGTTGGGGTGCCCGTCGACGCGCGCCTGGGCCTCGCCCTCGCGGCGGAAGCGCTCGCGCAGCTCGCCCTTGGCCGCGCGGGCCAGGACCTTGACCGCGTACTTGGCCCCGCTCTCGACGTCCTCGGCGAGGAGCACCTGGCCCATGCCGCCGGCGCCGAGGGACTTCAGGATCCGCATCCCCTCGAACTCGGTCCCCGGCGCCCAGGCCGGACCCGCGCTGGGGACGGGGGCGTTCGGCGCCTGAGTCTGGTCCTCGTTGGGGCGGCCGAAATCGCGGGCTGGGAGCGCCTTGACCCGCTCGGAGGTGCCTAGCCACTGGGCCAGGGCGTTGCCCAGCGCCGAGGCGTCCGGGAAGCGGTCCGCTTGTTCGCGCGCCAGGCAGCGCAGCACGATCGCTTCGAGGGCGGGGTCGACCGGGGCCAGCTCGCTCGGCGGGCTGACGGGGTCACTCGCGATCGCCATCAGCATCGCGGCCATCGTCGGCTTCCGGTGCGGCGGCGAGCCACAGAGCATGTGGTAGAGCACGGCGCCGAGGCCGTAGACGTCGGTCTGGGCGTTGTATCTGGAGCGCGCCGAGAGGGCCTGCTCGGGCGACATGTAGGCCGGCGTCCCCAGCAGCGCGCCGGTGTTGGTCAGCGCTTCGTGGCCGTCGCGCAGCTTGGCCAGCCCGAAGTCGATCACGTGCGCCCCGCCCTGCGCGTCGAGCAGCACGTTGCTCGGCTTGAGGTCGCGGTGGAGGACCTCCTGGGCGTGGGCGTAGTCGAGAGCCCGCGCCAGGTCGCGCGCGATCCGTGCCGCCTCGCGAGGGTCGAGCCGACCCTCGCGCGCCAGGCGGGCCTCGAGGTCCTCGCCCTCGATCAGCTCGAGGGCCATGTAGGGGCGACCCGCGGCGTCGCGCCCCGTGTCGAGGACCGAGACGAGGTTGGGGTGGCGCAGCCGGAGCATGGCGCGGGCTTCGACCACGAAGCGCTCCGCCAGGGTCTGCTGGTCGGCAGGCGAGAGCCCCGGCGCGGGCAGCATCCGCTTGAGCGCGACGACGTCGCCGCTCGCCTCGTGCCGCGCGCGGAACACGTGGCCCATGCCTCCCGCGCCGATCCGGGCCTCGATCCGGTAGGGGCCGACGCGCTCGGGGAGCTCCGACGACTGGCCCGTCGCCGCGGCGGCGCCCGCGCCTGGGAGGCTCGCCGCGTAGGCCACCGAGGCGGGGTCGGGCGGGGGCGCGAAGCCGGGGGCGCTG
>CALDQK010001110.1 GCA_937911525.1 uncultured bacterium | reverse complement strand
CGGGACCGCGAGCCTGGTCTACGCCGTGGCCTCCTGGCGCCGCCACGCCGCCGAGACCCTGCTCCTGACCGGCGTGGCCGTGACCCTCTTCGCGGGCGCGATCACGACCGCGGTCCACTTCCTGGCGCTCGGCAGCACGCCGGACCTGGTCGCCATGGTGCGCTGGTCCATGGCCAGCCTGGAGGTCGTGGGCTACGACCGGGTGTGGGTCGCGGGCGGCCTGGTCGCGCTGGGGACCCTGATCCTGCTCCCGCTGCTGGGCCGGCTCGACGTGGCCTCCCTCGACGACGCCAGCGCGCGCGGCCTGGGCGTCGACCCGGTCGCGGTCCGCCGGCTGGCCTTCCTGGGCACGAGCGTGATCACGGCCGGCGTGGTCGCCTTCGCGGGCCCGATCGGCTTCGTGGGCCTGATCGTGCCCCACGCGGTCCGCCCCTTCACCGGCCCCGACCCGCGCGTGCTCCTCCCCTGCGCGGCCTGCGTGGGCGGCGCCTTCCTGGTCGGCGCCGACGTGATCGCGCGGACCCTCGTCTACCCGACCAACCTGCCGGTCAACGTGATCACCTACGCGATCGGCTGTCCGGCCTTCGTGTGGATCCTGATCCGCCGCCCCACCGCGTAGGCTGTTCGACATGAGCGACGCCGAGTCGAAGCCCGAGGACGACGCCCAGGCAGAGCCCCTGGTCAGCCACGACGAGCTCGTGGGGGCCAAGGACCTGGCCGCGCTGCGCGCCCTCTACCGCGAGCGCGGGGCGACCGGCACGGACGAGGAGGTGCTCAAGCGCGCGGTGCGCGACTGGTACAAGCTCGCCGTCGCGCGCGCCAACGAGGTCAGCGAGGACCCCGAGCGCTTCGAGCCCGAGGTCGAGACCCTCGACGGGGTCGAGTTCCGCGTCTACGGCCTCTGCCACGGCATGCTGGGCGGCAACGAGAGCGACTACAAGGAGTTCACCGACGAGGCCCTGGCCAAGCTCGAGCGCACGCTCTTCGAGAACGGGCTCGGGATCTACTACCCGGCCAAGGAGAGCATTTGGATCCCCGACTTCGTGGTCCTGGGGGCGCTGGGCAGCCTGCGGATGGGGACCGTGGTCGGGATCTACTTCTGGCTGCTCCTGCTCGAGCTCTTCCAGGACCTGTTCAAGCTGGGCGGCCGCGCCGACGAGCTAGCGGGCTTCGACTTCTCGCGCCGCTACCACGCCGTCCCCCTCGAGACCCGCCGCGGCCTGGAGGAAGACCCGCCCCTCCCCAGCCACCTCCAGATCGAGCTCGAGCTGGCCGAGCTAGAGCAGCACGGCGCGCTGGCCGGCTTCTTCAATCCCTTCTCGATCGCGCCGCGGAGCATGTTCATGGCCGCCTTCGCGCTCGGCTACGCCCAGTCGCGCGAGCTGAAGGAGATCGACGTGGTCGTGGGCGACCTGCACACCGCCGAGATCCTCCACTTCCTGCGCAACCCGCCGCGCGAGCACGCGGTGTGGAAGTGGGGCCTGGCCTGGGGCCAGAAGAGCGACGGCGCGCGGCGCGCGGCCATGTTCGGGGCCAAGATCAAGCACCTCGGGATCTCGGGCCTGACCGGCTCGCTGATCCTGATGCTCCAGCTGGGCCTGCTCCTCGCGGCCTACGGCTGGCTGCGCACTCGCTAGTAGCTGCCTCTGCGAGAGCTAGACGACGATCGCAGTCCGGCGCGCCCGCCCCCGCACTCCTTGCGCCCGCAGCCTTCCTGTCCTTCCTCTCTTCCTACTTTCCTCCTAAGCCGCCACGCCAAGCCGCCCTCGCCACGCCTTCCTAGTCGCGGGCAGCCGCCGCCTCGAGCTCCTCCAGCGCCTCGGCCCCGCGCTCCTCGACGGCCGCCGCCAGCGCCGTGGCCTCGGCCGCGCGCTTCTTCAGCTGCTTCGCTGCCCGCCCGAGCGTCTTGGCCGCCGCCGCCGCGTCACCGCCGCGCAGCTCGAGCAGCGCCAGCCGCAGCCACCACACCTCGCCCAGGCGCGCCCCGCGGCTCTCGTCCAGGGTCACGCGCAGGGCCTTCTCCACCACGTCGGCCTGATCCTGCTGGCCGTGCTGCCAGAGCAGCTTCAGGGCGGGCTTCTTGAGCCAGTCCTCGCTCATCATGGGCGGCGCCGTGGCGAGGTACTTCGCCAGGTCCAGCACGGCCCCCTCGTAGCGCTCCATGGCCAAGAGGGTCAGCGCGCGCTCCCAGAAAATGCTCCCGTCCGTCCACACACCGCGCTCGCCCGCCGCGTGAGCCTCGTTGAGCGCGGCCAACGACTCGGGGTAGCGCTCCAGCTGACGCAGGGCCCGCGCGCGGGCCGCGTGCAGGTCGAAGCGCAGCTGGGTACCCGCGCCCGCGGCCTCGAGCGCGGCCTCGCAGCGCTCGAGGGCCTCCTCGTTGAGCTCGGCCTGGGCCAGGGCCACGCACAGGCCGACCTCGAACTCCCGCCGCCGCTCGCGCTCGGGCTCCAGCTCGGCCGCGACCCGCAGCGCCCCGATCAGCGGCTTGCGCTCGTTGGGGGTCCGCAGGTGGCGCGCGATCCCGGCCAGCTTGGGGTGGTGCACGGGGCTGTTGGGGATCAGCGCGGCCAGCTGACCCGCCGCGCTCGGCGACCAGTACTTGCCCTGCTCCCAGCGCACGGCGGCGGTGACCATGGTGTCGACCAGCTCGCTCGGGAGGTCCTCGTCCGGGGTCAACGCCTTGGCCAGCCGGCAGTAGTCGAGGAGCCGCAGCTCGAGCTCGCGCTGAGCGACGGACTCGACCTGGCGGGCGAGGGAGCGCGCCTTCTCCAGGGCCAGGGCGGCCAGGCGCGCGCGCTCCGGCGAGGCCGCGCCGTGGGCGGGCAGCTCGGCCAGGTGCGCTCGGGCGGCGGCGGGGTCCTCCTCCAGGGTCCGCTCGGCGAGCGCCAGCCCGACCGCCCAGCGCAGGTCGGCGTCGGGCTGCTTCAGCTCAGTCAGGGCCTGCGCGGCCTCGTCGGCGCGCTTCGCGGCCGCCAGCGCCAGGACGCGCAAGCGCCGCTCGGCCGGCAGGAGCTCGCCGCCCTTGCCCTGGCGCTCGAGCTCGGCCAGGACCTCTCTCGCCTGGGCGGGCGTGAACCCGACCCGGGCCAGGGCCTGCGCGCGCCAGCCTCGCAGCTCGGCGCAGGCGACCCCTCCCGCGCGGGCCCGGTCGAGGTCGCTCAGGGCGCGCCGCGCGCGCCCCTCGGGCTCCGTCGCCGCGAGCGCCCCGCGCAGCGCGTGGCCCGCGGGCGAGAGGTCCTCGCCCAGCTCGGTCAGCGCCGTCCGGGCCGCGGCGCGCTCCCCCTCGAGCAGGTGCAGCAGACCTTCGAGCGCGCGGACCTGCGCCCAGGCGCGCGCGACGCGCTGGCCCCGCGGCTCCGACTCGGGGCGGCCCCGCTCCAGCTCCGCCAGGCGCGCGACCAGCGCCGCGGCCTCCCCGGCTCGGCCCGCGAGGGGCTCCTCGCTGGCGAGGAGCTGACGCGCGTCGTCGACCAGCCCGCCGGCCCTCGCCTCGACCGCGGGACCCGAGCGCAGCCCGCCCAGGCCGACGAAGAGCCCGACCCCGAGCCCGACCAGCGCCAGCAGGGCGAGGACCCCGAGCGCCAGGCGTCGGCCGCCCGCGGGCAGCCGCTCCAGCGCCTGCGGCGGCCGCCCGCCCAGGAAGCGGTCCAGGTCCTCGCGCAGCTCCTCCGCGCTGGCGTAGCGCTCCTCGGGCGAGCGGCGCAGGGCGAGCCGACAGATCGCGTCCACCCCGCGCGGGACCGCGGGGTTCTTGCTGGTGACCGGCGGGACCTCCTGGAAGAGCTTCTGCGCGACCAGCTCGGGGGTCGAGTCCTCGCCGAAGGGGCGCTGGCCGCAGAGCAGCTCGTAGAGGACCACGCCCAGCGAGTAGACGTCGGTCTGCGGGCCGAGCTTGGCCGTGCTCTCGCCCCCCGCCTGCTCGGGCGACATGTAGGAGAGCGTCCCCAGGCTGGTGCCGGTCCTGGTCAGCTTCTCGGCGTCGTGGTCGCGGACCAGGCCGAAGTCGAGCAGGACCGGGATCCCGCTCGGCTGGAGGATCACGTTGCCCGGCTTGATATCGCGATGCAGGATCCCGGCCGCGTGGACGGCGGCGATCGCGTCGCTCAGCTCGCGCACGATCCGCGCCGCCTCCCGCGGCTCGAGCGCGCCGCGCGCGATCACGTCGTCGAGGGTCTCGCCCTCGACCCGCTCCATGACCAGGTAGGTCCCCTCCGGCACCTGCCCGATCTGGTGGACGCGCACCACGTTGCGGTGGTGGATCCGCGCCAGGGCCTCGGCCTCGCGCCAGAAGCGCTCGACGGCGACCTCGCTCGCGCGCCGCTCGAGGATCAGCTTGAGCGCCAGCTCCCGCGGCGCGTCGGGGTCCTGGACGAGGTAGACCACGCCCATGCCCCCCTGCCCGAGCTTGCGCAGGATCCGATAGGGACCGACCTGGAGGGGAGGCGAGGGCACGCCGCAGCATGGCAGCCCCTGGCTCTAGGGACCACAGCGCGTCGGACCGAGATCACGTGGCCTGGGCGTCGCTGCACGGATCGCCCGCTCTTCGGCGCTCTGCCAAGTGCTCTTGAACGCAAAGGCGCAAAGACGCAAAGATCGTCCCTCACGATCCAGTCGCAGCTTGACTAGCGACCGGTCCAAATCGCACTGCCCAGGCGACTCCGCTCACACCTCAGGCCCTTTGCGCCTCTGCGCCTTTGCGTCTTTGCGTTGAATCGAACGACTGAGGGCGCTCGCCCCATTTGGCGACAGCCATACAGCAACGCGACTACGAGCCCGGAGTCAGGGTCACGTGGCTCGTGTGGGGCAGCTCGACCTCGCGGGCTTCGCTCGCGCCCCCCTCCCACCTCGCCTGGAGCCGGTAGCGCCCGGGCGGGACATCGGCGAAGACGAAGCGGCCCTCCTCGTCGACGGGGGCCGCGGCCAGGAAGCCGAAGCCCTCGCGCGGCGCCTCGACCGGGCGCAGGTCGACCTGGACCCGCCCCTCGCGCGGGGCGCCCTGGACGCGCCCCTTCAGCGGGTGGCGCTTCGGCGCGCTCAGGCCGAGCTCGAGGGGCTGGCCCGGCTCGACCTCGGCCTCGAGGACCCAGGCCCGCAGCTCCTCCCGGGCCGGCTCGCGGAGCGAGATCGTCCAGCGGCCCGCGGGCAGCTCGCTCAGGTCGAGCAGGCCCTCGGCGTCGAGCGCGACCTCGAAGCCCTCGTGAGGAGCGGTCTCCGAGTGCGGGTCGGGGGCGCCGGGCTCGAAGGCCAAGCGCGCGCCGGCCAGGGCGCGCCCGTCGGGGCCGCGGAAAGGGCGCGCCACCACGCGCGCCGCGGGGGTCAGGATCAGGACCAGGTTCTGCTCGGGCGCCGGGCTCTCGGTCGTCGCCGGCGTGCAGCCGATCCGGCTGGCCGTGACTCGGTAGCGCTCGCCGGCGCGCGCCGCGAAGAGGAAGCGCCCGTCGGGACCGCTGCGAGCGCTGAGCCGCGCGCCGCTCGGATCGCGGGCCTCGACCCGGACGCCGGCCAGGGGCTCGCCCGCGGGGTCGACGACCAGCCCGGCCAGGGGCGCCTCGCCCGCGAGGCGCAGGCTCAGCGCGGCGCTGGGCGCCTCGTCGCTGACCTCGAAGCGGCGCCAAGGGGAGGCGCCCTCGCCCTGAATCAGGCGCGCCCAGCCAGCGCCGGCCGCGGGGAGCGAGAGGGTCAGCTCGGCCTGGGCCAGCTCCAGCCGGCGGGGCTCGTCGCCGAGGGCCGGGCCGCGCAGCTCGAGCGCGAGGTCGACGCCCGGAGCGAGGCCGCTGGCGTCGAGGGCGACGCTCAGCTGGAAGGGCTCGAGGCGGACGCTGAGGGGCGCCTCGCTCGCGCGGGGGAGCGCCGGCAGCCTCAAGCGCGCGGCCGCGTGGCCCGGCGCGGTGACGCGCAGCTCCAGGCCGAGGGGCCCCGGCGGGAGGCCGCCCAGGCTCAGCCGACCGTCGGCGTCGCTGCGCGGCGCGGCCTCGGGCGCGAGGTAGCTGGCCGGCGGATCGCAGAGCTCGGCCCGCGCCCCCGCCAGCGGACCCGCTGCGCCCTCGACGCGCAGCTCGAGCGGCGTCCCGC
>CALDQK010001109.1 GCA_937911525.1 uncultured bacterium | reverse complement strand
GGTCTGCTCAGCGACGACAACCTCGAGCCCGAGCCGCGCCTCGACCACTCGGCCGCCTGGGGCTGGTTCCGCGGCGGCAAGAAGCTCGACGACCTGCTCCAGGGCACCGAGCACCAGCGCTTCATCTTCTCGGACCGCTTCCTCTCGACCAACCATCTGCTCAACGAGGGCTACTGGATCTGGGTGATCCCCCTCGCCAGCGGGCTGCTGAGCGTGGGCGTCGGCTGGGACGAGAACGCCGCCGAGGTCCTGCCCGAGATGCCCAAGACCCAGGAGCAGCTGCGCGAGTTCCTGCTCGGCCACGAGATGCTGCGCGAGCTGATCGGCGAGGCCGAGATGGAGGACTTCGGCTCCTTCCATCACATGGCGCGCCGGCCCAAGCGCTTCGTGTCCCCCGAGCGCGAGGCCTGGATCGGGACCGCCGCCGGCTTCGTGGATCCCTTCTTCAGCAACGGGATCGACATGATCGGCCTCGGCTGCGAGGCGGCCTGCGACGCGATCGGACGCGACCTGGCGGGTCAGCTCGACCCGGCCCGGATCGAGGCCCACAACGAGGCGATCCTGCTCTACTTCGAGCACTACGTGCTCTCGGTGGCGGGGCTCTATCGGACCTTCGCCAGCCAGGAGCTCTCGGTCCTCCGCTACCGGCGCGAGGTCCACGTCTACTGGGCGCTCTACACCTGGGCCTACCTGAACGGGCAGGTGCTCGAGCCCGAGTCCCTGAGCGAGCTCCGCCCCGCGCTGCAGGAGTCCCACCGCCGCGACCGCTTCTTCACCAAGCTGATGCGCGGCGCCTACCGGATCCTGCGCGAGCGCGGCGACCTGCGCCGCTTCAACAAGGGCCGCTACACCTTCAATCAGCTCGGCTGGCGCTTCGTCCCCTACGTGCGCTTCGAGCAATACGTGGGCGGCCCCATGGACCTCGCGCGCTCCCGCGAGGCGATCCGCGAGATCGACACCGGCTGCCTGCTCGCGATCCTCGACGTGCTCTTCGACGGCGACCGCTCGCCCCAGAGCGACCTCATGTTCCAGGCCCTGCACGGCGAGGTCTACGAGCGCTTCCTGGCCCGCTCCGAGGAGCACGAGGAGCTCGACCAGGCCTTCTACGAGGAGCTGCTGGTCGCCCTCAACGGGCCGCTCGCGGCCCAGCTCGCGGCCGAAGGCGTCGAGCTCGGCGAGCGGGCGCTGACCCCCGCGCGCTTCTCGCGCGCCTTCCACGGCCTCAGCCTGGGGCTCGAGCCCGAGCAGGCCGCCGCGGTCCGACGCCGCTTCAACAGCAAGCCCCGCCTGACCGACTTCTCCGATCTCCCCCGGGACCGCGAGAAGGTCCAGCGGCGGGTCCCCTTCGGCGTCGAGCACACGCCCTGGATGGACGAGCCGCCCACCTTCCGCTCGATCTACGACCTCCTCGGCGACGAGTGGTGGGGCGACGAGGCCCAGCCCTTCGCGGTCCTCAAGCGCGTCCAGGCCGAGCTGGCCGAGTCCGCGGCCCGCAAGCAGGCCGCCGCCGAGCGCCGCGCGGAGCTCTCCACCTCCTAGCTTCGTCCGCCTCGAAGCTCGTCTTGCCAGACGGCGCGCCGCGGAGCATGATCCCGACATGGCAGCTGACGGCGTCTTCGCCCTGATCTTGTTCTATTCGGCCGTGTTCGGCCTCCGGCGCGGCTTCTACAAGGAGGTCGTGCAGTGCGTGGCCCTGGTCGTCGCGATCCTGGCCGCCAAGGCGGGGCGCGCCCCCTTCGGCGCGGCCATGGCCGAGAAGAGCGGGCTGCCGCTGATGCTCGCCGAGGTCGCGGCGGTGGTGATGCTCTGGGTCGCGGTGTTCTTCGTCGTGGCCGTGCTGGGCCGGCTGCTCTTGAAGAAGATCCGCGGCAAGGGCCTGGACGACAACCTCGACGAGGGCGCCGAGGCCGTGGCCGACGCGATCGGCGGGG
>CALDQK010001108.1 GCA_937911525.1 uncultured bacterium | reverse complement strand
TGGCAGATCCCAGCCACCGGCAGGTGCGGGCGGCAGGCCCAGCCCGGGAGCAGACCGTTGAGGATCCGCCCGTCCTGGGTCGCCTGCGAGCGCAGGAAGGCCTTGAACTCGGTGATCGAGACCTCGGTCCGGTCGAACTTGAGCCGCGGGACGCGCACCTCGTGGCGGGGACGCTCACGCGGATAGCCCTCGTCGTCCCCGATCGGATAGGAGCCGCCCGGCAGGGTCACGACCTTCTCCGGCGAGGTCAGGCGGCGGAGGTTCGACTCCATGGCGTCGAGGAGCTGCTGCGCCAGCTGCTGGAGCGTCGAGTCCCCGACCGCGATCCGCTCGGCGTCGGGCGTGCGCTCGTCGCGCTCGGCCAGGGTCCGCTCGCGCAGGGCCACGGTCGGCAGCCGGACGTCCCACTGGGGGTCGTCGATCACCTTGGCGCACTCGTCGCGCGCCGCGAGGAAGCGCCGCTCCTTCCAGGCCAGGGTCTCGATCATGGTCTTGCGGTGGCGCCACTCGTCGAAGATGTCGTCCTCGACCTGCTCGCGGGCCTTGGTCAGCTCGGCCTCGGCCGCGGCGCGCTCCTGCTTCTCGCCGGCGTCGACCAGGTCGTCCAGCTTGCGCTTGTTCTCCTCGATCTGCTCGAGGGCCAGCTTGAAGCGTGGCTTGCCCCCCTCGGCCGAGACCAGCTCGGCCGCCGAGGTCACCAGGCTGTCGCGCAGGTTGTCGACCGCCTCCTTGCGGCCGCGCTGGAGCACCCCCAGCACCTCGGCCTTGCGGCTCGAGTCAGGCAGGCCGCGATAGGCCTTCACCAGCCGCTCGTAGGGGAGGTAGGGCGACTTCTCGCGATAGGCGTCGACCAGGGTCTCGCTGAGCGCCTTCTCGGCGTCGTAGAGCTGGGCCCGCTCGTCGTGACCCTCGAGCTCCTTCAGGCGCGCGGCGATGTCCTTGCCGGCTTCGAGTCGCTCCTCCCAGCCCTCGAGCTCGGTGTCGACCACGAGCGTCTCGGGGAAGAGCCGCTGGGCGGCGGAGAAGAGCTGCTTGGCGCGACCGTAGTAGCCCCAGCGCTCGATCAGCCCGGTCTCCTTGAGCTCGCCGTCGATCCGCCGCGCCAGCTGCTTACCCACCTTGTCGAGGGCCGCCAGCGCCCCGGTCTTGATCCGCTGCGCCCACTGCGCGCGCGTCTCGACCCGCTCGCCGAGCCGATGCTGGGCGTCGCCGTAGAGCTGCTGGGGGTCGCGCTCGACCTCGAGGATCAGGCGCAGCGCGTCGCGCCCCCGCTGGCGCGGGTCGGCGCCGAGCACGTCCTGGGGGTCGGTGATCCGCAGGACGGTCAAGCCGGTCCGCAGGCGATCCAGCAGGCTCTGGTGCGCCTCGCGCGCGTCCTGGTTGAACTGCTTGGCCTCGCCGCTGACGCGGTCGATCTCCTTGCGGAACTTCTCGACCTCTTCGTCGAGCTTGCCGACCGCGGCCTCGGCCTTGGCGCGGGCCGCCTCGTAGCGCTCGTCGCGCTGTTCGCGCGCGTCGGCCACTTGCTTGCGCAGACCGGCGAGCTTCTTGGCCAGCTCCTCCAGCGCGAAGGCGTCCTGTCGCGGCTCTTCGCCGAAGGGATCCTCGTAGACGTAGTTGCTCCGGCGCAGCTCGCCCTCGAGCGAGGCGACCTTCTGGACGGCGTCGCCCAGCTGGCTCGCGCGGTAGGCGCTCTCGACCGCGCCCGCGCCCTTGCGCCACACCGCGGACAGGTTCCCTCGGGCCTTGGAGAGCTCGGCCTTGCGGTCCGCCCGCTCCTGCGCGAGCTTGTCCTGCTGCTGCTGCGCGAGCTGCCGCTCCTGGATGTCGCGGTACTGCTTGAAGCCGAAGCCGAGCACGCTCGCGATGATCAGCGCCACGAACACGATCCCGCCCCAGAAGGCCGGGCTGTGGGCCTCGCTGTCGCCGAAGGGCGCGTCGATCTTGCGGCGCCGCTTGGGGACGCCGCCCTTCTCGACCTTGATCAGCTCGTCGAGGACGTCCTTGACCGTCGCGTAGCGATACTCGGGCCGCTTGGCCATCATGTTGAGGATCACGTTGCTGAAGCCTTCGCTCAGCTTCTCGTTGACCTCGGTCGGCGGCTTGGGCGGCGACTTCATGTGCTGGAGCAGGATCGTGGGCTGGGTGTCGCCCTCGAAGGGCTTCACGCCCGTCGCCATGAAGTAGGCCGTCGCCCCAAGCGAGTAGATATCGGCGCGGGTCGTGACCTCGACCTCGGACTCGCCGCTGCACTGCTCGGGCGACATGTAGTGCGGGGTGCCGACCAGGAAGCCAGCCTGGGTCAGCTCGGTCTGGGCCTCGGTCGTCGACTTGGCGACGCCGAAGTCAGCGATCTTGATCCGCCCGTCGCTCGCGATCATCAAGTTGTCCGGCTTGATATCGCGGTGGACGATCCCCTTGTCGTGGGCTGCGCCGAGGGCCATGCAGGCGGCCTTCATGACGCGGATCGTCTCGCTCTCGGCCATCAGCTGCTTGTCGCGCAGGATGTCGCGGACGCTCTCGCCCTCGACGTATTCCATCACGATGTAGTTGATCGCCTCGCTGATCTTGAACTCGATCACCCCGATCACGCCGGGGTGGTCGACCGAGGCGGCCAGCTCGGCCTCACGCTGGAAGCGGACCACGTCCTCCTCGGTGACATCGGTCGTGAGGACCTTGATCGCGACGACCTCGCCCTCCTTGATCCCGTCGACCGGCACGAGGGCCTTGGCTGAGTAGACCGCGCCCATGCCGCCCTGGCCGAGCTTCTTGATCAGCTTGTAGCGGCCGTCGAGCGCCTTTTGGATCTTCTCGAGGTGCTCGGTGCCCTCCTCCTTGAGGAAGTTGTCGAGGGCCTCGATGACCTCCGCGCCCTCTTGGTAGCGGTCCTCCGGCTTCTTGGCCATCATCTTGAGGATGATCTTGGCGACGAGGACCGAGAGGTCGGGGTTGTACTCGCGCGGCGTGATCGGCTGCTCGTCGATGTGCTTCTGCATGATCTCCATCACCGATTTCCCGGTGAAGGGGCGCTTGCCCGTGACCATGGCGTAGAAGGTGGCGCCCAGCGAGTAGATGTCGCAGCGGCTGTCGGTCGGCTTGCCCTGGCACTGCTCGGGCGACATGTAGGCCGGCGTGCCGAGGATCTGGCCGACCTTGGTCAGCTCGGCGTCGCCCGAAGACGCGCGCGCCAGGCCGAAGTCGGCGATCTTCACCTGCCCCTTGCGGGTCAGCATGATGTTGTCGGGCTTGATGTCGCGGTGGACGATCCCGTGCTTGTGCGCCTCGCCGAGGCCCTTGCAGGCCTCCTTGATGATCCGCACCGCGTCCATTTGGTCGAGGACCTTCTTCTCCTTCATCCGCTGATCGAGCCCGGCGCCGTCCACGAACTCCATCTCGATGAAGTGGACGCCGTTCTCGTCGCCGACGTTGAACACGTTGACGACGTTGGGGTGCTGGATCACCGCGGCCGCCTGCGCCTCGCGCTGGAAGCGGGCGATCAGCTGGCGGTTGCTGGAGAGGTGGGCCGGGATCACCTTGATGACCGACTGACGCTTGAGGCGGGTGTGCTCGGCCAGGAACACGGCGCCCATGCCGCCCTCGCCCAGCTTCTTCACGATCCGGCAGCCGCCGATCACCTTGCCGACCAGGGGGTGGCTGTAGGCGTCCTCGTCCTCCTTCTTCTTCTTCCCCTTCTTCTTCTTCTTCTTCTTTTTCTGCTGACTCTTGGAGCCGACGTCGGCCTCGGTCTGTGAGGTCCCGCTCTTCCCAGCCGAGGTGCTCGAGGCGCCCGCGGAGGTGTCGCCCGAGCCCGTCTCGGCGCCGACCTCGGTCGAGGAGCCGACGCGGGCCCCCACGTCCATGAAGGTGTCGTCCTTCTGGTCGAAGTCGCTCTGGTTGCCCAGCCCCGCAGAGGTGTCCTCGCCCGCCACGCCGCCAACATCCATGAAGGTGTTGGTCTCCATTTGGCTGTCGTCGAGGTAGCTCTTCTTGGTCACGTCCGAGGCGAAGCCCGGGTCGATGTCCATGAAGGTCCGCGGGTTCCCGTCTTCGTCGTCCTCCTCCTGGCCGCCGACGTCCATGAAGGTGCGCGCGACCCGCAGGTCGTCGCCGCTGGCGTCCTCTTCCTCCTCGGCGCCGCCCCCCATGTCCATGAAGGTGCGGGCGGCCCGGAAGTCGGCGCCCTCTTCTTCCTCCTCTTCTTCCTCGACGTCGCCGCCCATGTCCATGAAGGTCCGCGCAGCGCGGAAGTCGGCGCCCTCTTCTTCTTCCTCCTCTTCCGCGTCGCCGCCCATGTCCATGAAGGTCCGCGCAGCGCGGAAGTCGGCGCCCTCTTCTTCTTCCTCCTCCTCTTCCGCGTCGCCGCCGAGGTCCATGAAGGTCCGCGCCGCGCGGAAGTCGGCGCCCTCTTCTTCTTCCTCCTCCTCTTCCGCGTCGCCGCCGAGGTCCATGAAGGTCCGCGCCGCGCGGAAGTCGGCG
>CALDQK010001107.1 GCA_937911525.1 uncultured bacterium | reverse complement strand
CTGCTGGAGCTCGAGCCGTTGGAGGGCTCCCCCCCCGCGGCAGCGCAGCGCGCCCTGGAGGGCGCGCGCGCGCTGGCGCGGGCTCGCAGCCGGATCGAGGCGCCAGAGCTCTTGGGCTGGGAGGCACGCCTGCGGGCTCGGGCTCGCGAGCTGGGGTCGCTCGAGTCCGAGTGCGGCCTGAGCGCGGTGGCCGGGCTCCTGGCGGAGCTGCTCGCGCACGGTCAGCAGTTCATGGGGCCAGCGGAGGAGCGCGCCCTGCTGAGCGCCCTGCGGCGCACGAGGTCCGCGGGCAAGGAGCGCTTGCCGCGGGTCCCAGACGCGCTCCGGCCCTTCTCGGACGTGCTGAAGCGGGCGCCGAGGGGAGGCTCCCTGGACGAGGTCGCGCGGATCGTCCGAGCCCACCGCGCGCTGAGTGACGCGAGGAGCGCGAAGCCTCAGGCGACCCTGGCCGCGCTGCGAGCGGTGGACATGCCCGCCTATCTGCGCGCCTATGGCAGCTTCCTGGCAGGTGAGCTCGTGGGTCCGGCGCAGACGGCGTTCCGCCGGCTCCCGCTCTCGAGCCTGACCGACCTGCACTCTGCGCACGCCGGGGAGCGGCGCTCGGACTGGCTGGACGCCTTCCGGGACACCTGCGCCTGGCTGGAGCTGCTGTGGCTGCTCGACCCCGAGCATCACCTGCCGGACGCTGCCTTCCGCGTGGTCCGGGAGCGCGCGGTGCGCACGATCCCGATCCCCCGCCCCCCCGACGCGAACTTCCTGCGCGGGGAGGTCAGCGAGAAGCTGCGGCGCGACTTCACGGGCGGAGGCGACGAGGAGTGGGTCGCCCTCCAGCAGCAGCAGGCGCGGCTCGTCACGGTCTGCTTGCGGCGCTGGCCCGACGACGCCGACCTGGCCGGGCGCCTCCTCCGCCACGGCGCGACCCTGACCGACACGGCGCGCCTCGACTGCGTGCCCGGCGTCGAGCTGCTCCTCGCTCGCAGCGAAGGGGCCACCGCGGCCTGGCTGGAGGTCTTCTTGGGCTTCCTCTACGCGCGCAGCGTGGGCAAATACCCGGACCGGCGCGAGGAGCTGTGCGAGAAGGCGCTCGCGATCTTGCGCCCGCACGAGGCGAGCGTGTTCGCGTTCGAGCCGACCGAGACCCTCCGCCGCTGGTGGGGGACGGAGCTGCCCGACCCGCGCTTCCTGCTCTGCTACGGCTTCGCGCGGGCCAACGGCTTCCTGTTTCGCTCGGCCGAGGCCCTGAGCTGGTTCGAGCGGATTCCGCCCGGGGCCGTGGGTGAAGGGCTGATCCCCTGGCGAGTCGAATACCTCAAGCACCGCGCCCGCCACGTCCGGCACCTCGAGCCTGGCGTCCGGGACGACTTCGCCGCCGCGACCGCGCGGCTGGCCTTCGAGGCACTCCGCCGCAGCAGCTCCGCCGCCAAGAGCGACCTGGTCTCGGCCTGCTGGGAGGTGCGGGTCCACCTGAGCCCGGACGAGCACGCCGAGCTCTTGCGGCGCATGTCCGATCCGGTGCGTGTTCACCTCTTGGCGCGCGTCGCCGTCAGTCAGATCGAGCAGGTCCCTCCGCAGCGAGAGGCTGCCCTCGCGAGCCTGGCGGGCGTGCCCGAATACCTGGAGGAGATGCGCAGGCGCTTTCCCGACAACCCGGGCCTCGACCAGCCCAAGAAGGTGATCGAGGAGACCCTGGCTGGCGCGGACCAGCTCGACGACCGGGCGCTGGCGAGTCGGCTGCGCTGGATCCAGCACATGGTCCAGGCAGCGTCCTGGTACCGCCCCTCTAAGGCGCTGCCGGAAAAGGACTAAGGGGAGGCGGCGTCCGGACGGCGATCCCCGACGCCTCTCCTTGTGGAAACCCCCCGCCGGCAGCATGATCCGGCGCTCAGGGAGACGACATGGCAGTACGGATTGGCTTCCACGGCTTCGGGCGCATCGGGCGCACCGTGTTCCGAATTCTCTACGGGCGCAAGGACTTCGACGTGCGTGTGATCGCGGACGTGGCCCCGCCCGAGAACCTGGTCTACCTGCTCAACTTCGACACGATCCAGGGGCGCTTCAGCGAGGAGGTCCACGTCAGCGACGGGCACCTCTTCGCCGGCGGTAAGGCGATCCCCTTCGTGCACGGACGCGAGCCGGGCGACGTGCGCTGGCGCGACTACGACGTGGACGTCGTGGTCGAGGCGAGCGGCATGTATCGCACCAGCGCGCTGCTCGACAAGCACCTCGAGGCCGGCGCGCGGCGCGTGATCCTGACCGTGCCCCCGCGGGACGCGGAGACCAACGTGTTCTGCGTGGGCGTCAACGACCACGAGATCGACCGCACCCACAAGGTGGTCAGCAACGCGTCGTGCACCAGCAACGCGCTGGCGCTCGTGCTCAAGGTCCTCGACGAGGCCTTCGGCGTGGTGCGCGGCTCCATGACCACCGTCCACGCCTACACCAACGACCTGCGCCTCGCGGACGTGCCTCACCACGAGATCCGCCGCTCGCGCGCCGCGGCCGAGAACATCATTCCCTCCAAGACCTACGCCGTGCGTGTGGTCGAGGGCCTGATGCCTCAGCTCGAGGGCAAGCTCGCCGGCATGGCGCTCAACGTGCCCGTCCCCGACGGCTCGGTGATCGACCTCACGACCCGCATGCGTCGTCCGGTCAGCGCCCAGGAGGTCAACGGCGCCGTCCAGAGCGCCGCGCGCAGCCACCTCAAGGGCGTGCTCGAGTACTCCACGCAGCCGCTGGTCAGCTCGGACGTGATCAGCAACGCGCACTCCGCGATCTTCGACTCGCTCTCGACCATGGTCCTCGACGGACAGATGGTCAAGACCGTCACTTGGTACGACAACGGCTGGGGCTACGCGAACCGCGTGGTCGATCTCATCACTCGCATGGCCGCGACGCTCTAGGAGGCCCCCGTGATCAAGCTCGGAATCAACGGTTTCGGCCGCATTGGCCGCTGTGTCTACCGCGTCGCGCTGCAGCGCAAGGACGTCCAGGTCGTCGGGATCAACGACATCGAGGACCCCAAGGCCCTGGCCTACCTGCTCAAGTACGACACCGTCATGGGTCGGCTCGGCATGGACGTGGCCTGCGACGGCGACACCTTCAAGGTCGGCGACCAGACGACCAAGCTCTTCTCGACCCGCGACCCGGCGGAGCTGCCCTGGAAGGAGCTCGGCGTCGACTTCGTGATCGAGGCCACGGGCGTGTTCCGCAAGCGGGCGCAGATCGAGCGCCACCTCCAGGCGGGCGCGCCGCGGGTGATCCTGACCGTCCCCGCCAAGGACGAGCTCGACGCCACGGTCGTGCTCGGCGTCAACGACGAGGTGCTCGACAAGAGCTGCAAGATCGTGAGCAACGCGAGCTGCACGACCAACTGCCTCGGTCCCCTGGCCAAGGTCATTCACGGCTCCTTCGGGATCGAGAAGGGCCTCATGACCACGGTCCACGCCTACACCAACGACCAGCGCCTGGCCGAGGTGGGCAACCACGCGGATGTGCGCCGCTCGCGCGCCGCGGCCTGCAACATCATTCCGACCACCACGGGCGCCGCGGCCGCGGTCGGCAAGGTCCTCCCGCAGCTCGCGGGGCGCCTCGACGGCATGGCGATGCGCGTCCCGATCCCCGACGGCTCCGTGGTGGACCTCGTGGCGGAGCTCCAGTCGGAGGTCACCGCCGAGGAGGTCAACGAGGCGGTGCGCAAGGCTGCCACGGGCCCCATGGAGGGGATCCTCGAGTTCTGCGAGGAGCCCATCGTCAGCTCGGACATCATCGGCAACCCGCACTCGTGCATCTTCGACGCCGCGCTGACGCAGGTCATCGGCGAGCGAATGCTCCACGTCGTCGCTTGGTACGACAACGAGTGGGGCTACAGCAACCGAGTGGTCGACCTGGCCCAGCGGCTGCACGCCGCCTCCTAGCCCCCAGCCCATCCTCTCCACGGGATGGGTTGAGGGATTGGTCGCCAGTGGCTACCATCGGCCTTGAATGGTGGGTAGGACCCCTCCTATCCGCCCTTCGTTCCGGCTAACGCTGCTGCTGCTTGGGTATCTCATGAGGCGTGCGTGAAGGTCCTTCGGTTGGCTCAGGCGCGTGTGCTGCTCTGGGCGTTCAGCCGAGGGAACTCCTCGGAAGGTGATCAGCCCTTCGAGGTCTCGAAGGTCGTCGAGGGCCCGCTCCAAGTCCGCTGCGCCAGCGCGCCCCGCTGCCCCGATGAGCCAGAGGAGTCCCTCAGCGGACTCTGGATCGACCCCAACGAGCGCCCCCACGGCGCTTGCGCCTACGACTTTCAGCGCCGGGGCCAGTGCCTGCGCCATCGCAACCAGGTGGCGCTCGAGCTGGCGCTCTTCCGCCCCGACGAGGTCCCGCTGACGCGGCGCCTGCTCGAATCGCTCGGCTTCACCGTCCGCGAAGAGGCCATCGACCCGACCCACCACCCGGTGCGGATCCTGAAGGCCCACGGGAGCGTGACCCCCGCCAGCCACCAGGTCCGCCTCCTGCGGAGCCCCTCGGCGGGCGGGATCGTGCTCGTGCGCGAGGTCGGCAGCCAGCAGCGCCGGCCCGCGAGTCGCCGCTGCTTGCGCGTCCTGGCCGGCGGCGAGCGGTGAGCGAGGCTCTGGCCCCCCCCAGGGGGGCCGCTTCGTGGTCCCTGCGGCTCCTCGCGCTCTGCGCGCTAGCCCTGCTCTCGATCGGCTGCGGCGGCGGCGCTCCACCTCGCCTGGAGGAGCGAGACCGGCACTACTCGATCGCGCCCGCCTTCTCGGGAATCTCGGGGCAGGTGATCGCGCACGTGGAGAGCACAGCGCCTTCCCTGGTGCGGATTCAGAGCGAGGCCAAGGTCTTCAAGCCCCTGAGCCGCTATCTGCTCGGGATCGCCGACGGCCTGGCGAGCATCCTCAATCCCCACCCCTACTGGGAGTGGCCTTATCGGGTGGTGGGCTTTCCCTTCTACCTGCTCTTCGGACACCTCGACCTGAGCTCGAGCCGGGGCTCGGGCTTCTTCGTGCGCGAAGACCTGGTCCTGACCAACGCGCACGTCGTGGACAACGCAGCCGA
The DNA here is from genome assembly GCA_937911525.1 of uncultured bacterium. Taxonomy (GTDB): domain Bacteria; phylum Planctomycetota; class J058; order J058; family J058; genus NORP233. The sequence goes on along the minus strand of CALDQK010001107.1, from coordinate 666 downwards.
GATCACGCTGCAGCTGACCGACGGACGCGTCGCCGCTGCGCGCGTCCGCGTGGTGGACACCGAGCGCGACCTGGCCCTGCTGGAGGTCGAAGGTCTGAGCGGTCCCGCGCCGCCGCCCCTCGTGTTGCGCCCTGCGCGCGTGGGATTCGCCCCTGGCGAGGTCGTGATCGCGCTCGGCTTCCCGGGTCGAGACGCCCTGGACGATCCCTTCATGCCGACCTTCGCGGTGGACGAGGACCGCTTGATCCCAAATCCCCGCGTGACGGTCGGGGTCCTCTCGGCAACGTCCGTGGAGCTAGGTAACCTGCGCACTAGATATCTCGAAATCGATGCCGCCTTGAACCCCGGCAACAGCGGAGGGCCCGTCCTCGGGCTCGACGGTCGTGTGATCGGGGTCGCGACCATGATCGGGGTCGGCAAAGAGAACGAGGGCTACGCGGTCCCCAGCCACAGTGTGCTGGAGGCCTTCGCCGAACACCTCACCCTGTCGAACGGGCAGGGCGAGCCAGAGACCGGCAGCGACCAGTCGCCGCCGAAGTAGGAGGCTCCCTTGGCCAAGAAGAAAGCCAAGAAGAAGTCGACCAAGAAGAAGTCGGCCAAGAAGAAGTCGACCAAGAAGAAGTCGGCCAAGAAGAAGTCGGCCAAGAAGAAGTCGGCCAAGAAGAA
>CALDQK010001106.1 GCA_937911525.1 uncultured bacterium | reverse complement strand
CCCGCGCGGCTTCGCGGCTCGCCTCGCGCAGCGGGTCGGGATCCCGCTCGGGGACCTGCTCGCCGAGGAGCCGGGGCGGCAGCCTGGCCCGGGTCAGCCCGGACCGGGTCGCCCGGGCGGGGGGCCGCGGTGACGCGCGGGCTCTCGCTGCGGGCCGTGGTGGGCCTGGCCTGGACCCACTACCTCGAGCTCCTCCGCCAGCCCGTGTTCGGGGTCGTGCTCGCGGTCGGCCTGACCGTGGTCGCGATCTCGCCGCAGCTCGCCGTGTTCTCCCTCGGGCGCGCCGAGGCCCTGGTGCTCGACCTCGGCGCCTCGGCCCTGCTCTTCTTCAGCGTGTTCCTGGCCGCGGTCGCCGTGGCCGCCGGCAGCTCCGAGCGCCTGGCCGACGGGACGACCTCGCTCCTGCTGACCCAGCCGATCGGCCCCGGCCAGCTCGTGATCGGCAACCTGCTCGGGGCCTTCGCCGGCTTGGCCCAGGCGACCTTCCTGCTCGGCTTCACGCTGGCTTGGGCGGCCCGCTGGGGGCGCCAGTGGTGGCACGGCGGCGTGCTGGTGGGCGAAGGCCTGCTCCTCCTGGGCGCCCTGGTCTGGGGCGTGCGCGCCAGCCTCCGCAACGAGAGCTTCCAGGCCGCCGCGATCAGCGCGGCCACCCTGCTGGCGCCGCTCTGCTGGGCGCTGAGCCAGGTCTTCGGGCCGCGCTTCGGGCTGGTCGAGTTCGCCGAGGTCCCCCGCCTGGTCCTCGAGGCGAGCGTGCTCGGCTGGCAGGCGGCGCTGGCCTTCGCGGGGCTGGGGATCCTGCTCGCGACGCGGCTCGGCCCCGGCGCGAGCGCCGCCCTGACCCTGATCGCCTTCCTGCTCTCGAGCCTGGTCCGCGGACCGCTCAGCGACGCCCTGGGCAGCCTGGCGCCGCTGACCTACCTGCTGCCGGACCTGCAGCTCTACTGGCTCGGCGACGCGGGCTACACCGAGCAGCCGGTCCCGGGCGCCTACCTGGCCGAGGTCGGGCTCTACACCAGCCTCTACGTGACCGCCTGCCTGGCGCTGGCCACGAGCTCGCTGGCTCGCCGCGAGCTCTAACTAAGGGACCTTGGGTCCCTTAGATGAGTCAGGGTGGGGCGGGGGCGCGGCCGGGGGCGGTGGGTCGGCGAGGCGCCGAGGGCGTCCACCCGCTTGGTTCTTAGCTGTCGCTCTTAGGAAAGCGCCTGGTTGCATTCCAGAGGCCCGCTTCACCGCCAGCGCCGCGCGCCTCCAACGAAACGAGTGGGAGCCCAAGCGTGATCGCCGGCCCTCTCTCTAGCCCCCGCCACGCCCTCAATCAGGAGTAGGACGCGACGACGGCGTCCACGATTCCGGGGAGGGCCGCGAGAGCCTCCGCCTTGGAGGCTTCGAAGCGGTGATCCCCGAACTCCTGATACTCAATGGACGCGCTCCAGGTGTGAGAAACCCCCAGGTAGTGCTTCACCGTGTCGACGTGAGGGTGCAGATGGTTCATGGCTCCGCGGAGCTCGCCGGGGCCGAAGCCGAACTCACCCGAGGAGGTGAGCACGACGAGGCGCTTTCCTCCCAGCACGGGCTCCAAGGGGAAGTCGCCGCGGGCCAGATCGAACGTGAAGGTCTCGTGGATACGAACGATCTGATCGATCCATGCCTTCAGCGCCGCGGGTAGCGCATAGTTGTGCATTGGACTCGCGAGCACGAGCGTGTCCGCCTCCTTCAGCTCAGCGATCGCCGCATCCGAGTAGCTCAAGACGCTCCGCATCGCTGCAGACCGCTCGCTGGGCGGCGTGAACGCGGCGGCGATCCAGTCCTCCGTTACGAAGGGCGGAGGGTCTTGGCCGACGTTGCGCTCTACGACGAGGCCTTCCACTCCCTTCGCTCTCCAGTGCTCGAGGAAGCTCGCGGCAAGCTGCCGCGAGAGCGAACGCTCCCCGCGTGGACTGCCATTGATGATCAAGAGGTTTCGTCTCACAGGTCGCTCACTCGTCGGTTGGTGGGCCGGAGGCCGACACCTTGGCGTGGATCAGGAGAGGGTCCTGGCGCAAGGAGCTCGCCAAAGCACCGCTACCACGCGCAAAGGGGATAGATCGACGCCGGCCGCACGGACCACGAGCCGTCGAGGCGAACCACGAGTCATCGTGATTCGGAGCGTGGAGATCGGCTCAACCCCCGGGCTAGGGGGAGCCGACGCACCGCCGACCCTCACGCCCGCGCCACGCCCTCAGAAAACCAACGAGTGGAAGCCCGAGCGTCACCGCCGACCCTCACGCCCGCGCCACGCCCACAAAAAAACCAACGAGTGGAAGCCCAAGCGGCATCGCCGGCCCTCTAGCCCCCGCCACGCCCATCAAAAAACCAAACGAGGGGAAGCCCAAGCGTCACCGCCGACCCTCCACCCCAGGCTCCCGACCCGCTCCCGCCCGCTCATCTAAGGGACGAAAAGTCCCTTAGCCGCCGGGCTTCTTGAACACGATCCGGCTCTTGTCTCCGAGCTCGATCACGATCTTGGTCACGCCGTCCTTCATCTGCATTAGCTGACCGATCGCCTGGGCCCACTCGGTCGAGGGCTCGGGCCCGCCCTCCTCGAAGGGCGCGATCGGGAGCTTGGGCGGCGGCGGCGGCGCGTGGCGTCGGCGCTGAGTCGGAGGCGGCCCGCCCGGACGACCGGTCGTCGGCGGCGGGGCTCCGCGGCCGGTGTTGCGGCGACCGCCGACCGGGGGCGGCTCGCGCCGGCCCGTGGGGGGCGGTCCACCCCGGCGGGTGGGGCGGGGCACGCCGGTCCGGGTGCCCGGCCGCGGCGGGCGCGGGACGCCGGTGCGCGTGTCGGGGCGCCGGCCGGGAGGCGGCGGGGGACGGCGCGAGGGGGGGCGGTCGCCGCCGTGGGCCGCGGGCGCGCCGGGCTCGGCGTCGGGGATCGCCTGGCCCGCTTCGGGGCCGATCCGGGCCTTGAACTCGGGCTCGTCTTCGACGGGGGCGTGCTTCTTGGTCCCGCGCAGGCTGGCGCCGAACACCATCCCGCTGTCAGGCGACGCCTTGCCCACGCCAGGGCCCTCACCCTTCGTGAGCGCCTCGGCTTGCGCGCTGGCCTTGAGCAAAATGTCCAGGCCTTTGAACTTCTTGGTCGCGCGGCTCGTAATCGCCTTGAGCCCGACCTCCTTTTCGAACACGTCCCGATCGAGGTCCCAGCGAATGCCCCAGGCCTTGGCGGGTCGCTCCGCCATGCGGTCGAGGGCGCCGGAGTCGAAGTTGGCGTTGTTGCAGTCCGCGTTGAAGAAGTTCGCCTGGTCGACGTTGGCCTTGCGGAAGTTCGCCTTGGCCATGTTCGCGCTGTCGAAGGAGGCCCGCCGCACGTCGGCCTCGACGAAGACCGAGCCGGTCAGCTTGGCCTCCTTGAGGTGGGTCCCGTCGAGGTTGCTCTTGCTGAAGTCGGCGCGCGAGCCGTCGATCCCGTCCAGGCGGGCCAGCGAGAGGTTGGCGTTGCTCAGGTTGGCGCGCTTGAGGTTGCTGTTGCTCAGGTCGGCGCTGGTGAGCTGGGTCTCGGCGAGGCTGGCCCAGGAGAGGTCGACCTTGCCGAACTGGCAGTTGGAGAGGTCCTGGCCGTCGAGCGTGATACAGCGCAAGTCCTTGCCGTGGGGGACCTCGCTGACGTACATGAAGCCTTCCAGAATGCCCGCGATCCCGTTCCCGCGGTTGTTGCGGGCGTCCTGGATCACGCGCTCCTTGAGCTCGCGTCCCTTGGGGGTCTCCCAGCGGATCGCGAGGTCGTCGAGGCTGGCGCGAATGTCGTCTTGCAAGGGTCCCTCGCTCTGGTCTAGCAGATGGTAGGCCGAGAGCCGGCGAGGGCGCAAGCCCAACGCGACTGCTATAGTCCCACCATCATGTCCAAGCGGCGCGGCAAGGGCCGCGAGACCAGCAAGGCTAAGCGCTCAGGATCGGCCCGCCAGTCGCGGAAACGGGCCAGCGTCCGCCCAGCAGCGGACCTCGAGGAATCGGACAGCGGCGAGGGCTTCGCCATCGTCGACGACGACGAGGGCTCCGATACGGGCGAGGTGCCCTCCCAGAGCCACGCCGACTCCGAGGCGGAGGCGCGCGAAGAGCGGCGGCGCAAGAAGCGCACGCGCAAGAAGTTTGCTGTCCACTACTTGCCCGAGCCCGGCAGCCCGCCGAGCCGGGACCCGGTCACCCGGGACGTGCGCGGGATCGTCGGGAAGCTGCGCCAGAAGTGCGGCGCCTGCGGCTTTCGGCGCGTGTGCGCCTTCGCCCCGGTCAAGCTGCACATCGACCGCCGCAAAGACAAGCGCCTGCCCCACCGCCACCAGCCCGTGCTCAAGAAGGGGCTCAAGGAGCTCTCCCGGCTCGAAGGCGACTGGGAGGCCGCCCTGGTCGGCATGCTGGCTGGGACCGAGAAGGACGCCCTCCTCGCGGGCTGCCTGCTCTACGAGCTCTACCGCAAGAAGCCGCGCAAGATCATGCACCTGATCGAGTACACGGCCGATCGCTGCGACGTCGACGGGCTCAAGGCGGAGGTCGCCGAGGGGACCTCCAAGGACTCAGCGCTCCTGCGACCGGGCGAGGGGATCGACCCCGACCGCATGGTCACCCGCGCTTTCCGCAGCCAAATGCTCCGCATGATCTCCTTCTTCCGCGAGAAGGACGTGCTCGGCAGCATGCAGGACCTGCTCGTCCTCGACGCCGACGACGAGGGGCGCCTGGTCCAGGCCGAGGCCGTGGCCGTGCTCGCCTTCCTGATCGGGCGCAAGATGTCGCCCAGCTCCTGGATCGGCGGGCTGGAGAAGGACGCCGCCGGCCCCTTCCGCGCGACCTTCGCCTACCGCGACCCGGGCCACGGGGGCCTGGACCTGTTCTTCCCCTACCGGCGCGGCAAGCGGCGCAGCTACCTCTACTACCGCCGCAGCCCCGACGGCGGCGAGCGCTTCAGCAGCGTGGACAAGGTGCGGATCGACTCGCTCCTGCACCGCATCTTCCTCGTGTTCGGCGGCGACGAGCTCAAGACCCACCGGATCTTCAAGGAGCTCTGCCGCCATATCAACGTGCGCGCTGGCGAATACAACGCCAACCACGTGCTGGCCGGCTTCGAGCGCCTCGACCGCGACGACCTGCTCCTGCTCGGCGTCTACGCCCCCGCGCTCGCGCGGGCGGTGGGCCACTTCCTCGGGCTCGCGGGCTACCACCACCTGATCAAGTTCCTCTACGAGCTGCGCAGCGAGAGCGGGCGCCGCGGCGAGGCCCGGGTCCCGGCCCACGAGAAGGTGATCCAGAACCGCGGGCGCTGGGAGGAGCTGGTCGAGGACCTCGGCCCCGAGATGATCAAGGACGTGTTCAGCGTCCTGTTCCGGCTCAACGCCAGCTACAAGCGGCGGATCTACACCACGCCCACCTACCTCAAGATCGGCGAGGTGGCCTACCTCCTGACGGCCATGTCGGGCTGGAACACCAAGGGCCTCGAGATCGAGCTCAAGCAGGGGCGCAAGCCCTTGGCCTTCGTGGCCTACGGGCTGCAGCCGCCGGGCAAGTGGTCCAAGATCCGGGTCGGCAAGCTCCGGCGCGCCTACGAGCGGCTGCTGGATCGCAGCGGCGTGGACGACGCGGTCCACCGCGCCTGCGAGCAGGGCATGCGCTACATGGCGGCCCTGCACGGCGAGGAGGGCTTCGACCGCCTCGAACAGGCCGCGGCCGGCGTCGACTGGGAGGCGCCCGA
>CALDQK010001105.1 GCA_937911525.1 uncultured bacterium | reverse complement strand
CTTTGCGTGCGACGAGGCGACGGCGGTGCTGACGCTGAGCTGCTCGAGCGACGCGCAGCCTCGCACTGCAGCGCTCCTGCGCGTCGAGGCGGAGCCCCTGGCGAGCGCGCCGCCCCAGGTGCTCGCGGCCGCTCGCCAGGCGGCGGCCCTCGTGGGCGAGGGCTTCTACGGGGTCGACCTCAAGGAGCTCGAGGGCGGCGAGGTCGTGGTCATGGAGGTCAACGACAACCCCAACCTCGACCTGGGCTACGAGGACGCCGCCGAGGGCGACCGCGTCTATCAGGCCATCGCGCAGCACTTCCTGACCCGGATCCAGTCCGGCTTCCGCAAGCCGCCGCCCCCGCGGCGCAGCGCGCAGGAGGAGGCGCTCGCCGCCTGGCGGACGCCGATCGCTGCGGCGGAGGCCGCCCAGGCCGAGCCGCCCTACCCGGCCTTCGGGGTGTGCGGGATCGAGCTGGAATACGCCGTGGTCGATCGCGACCTCAACGCGGCCTCGCTGGTCGAGCCAGCCCTGGCGCTCCTGGCCGGCCGGCCGACCTCGGAGGTGACCCTGGGCGTCGTCGGCCTGACCAACGAGATCACCGACCACGTGCTCGAGCTGCGGACCGACGAGCCGCTCACGAGCCTGGTCGAGACCGAGCGGGTCCTGGTCGAGGCGGTGCGCCGGCTGGGCGCGCTCCTGGCTGGCCGCTTCCGCGGCGCGCGCCTGCTCCCGTGCGCCATGCACCCCTGGCTGGAGCCGCAGCGAGCCAAGCTCTGGCGGCGCAGCAACCGCAAGATCTACGGCACCTACGAGCGCCTCTTCGACACCGCGACCCACGGCTGGCGCAACGTGCAGGCCTGCCACGTCAACCTGCCGCTGGGGGGCGAAGAGGAGGCGGTGGCCCTCATGAACGCCGCCGCGCTGCTGGTCCCCTACCTGCCGGCCCTGGCGGCGAGCAGCCCCCTGGTCGAGGGCGAGCTGGGCCCCGCCGTCGACAACCGGGTGGCGCACCTCCTCACCCACCAGGTCAAGATCCCCGAGAGCCAGGGCGAGCTGGTCCCCGAGTTCACGACCAGCCTCAAGGCCTACAAGCGCGACGTGCTCGGGACGATGTACCGCGCCGTGGACCGCTTGCCCGACGCCGCCCCGATCCGGCGGGAGTACCTCAACGCGCGCGGCGCGGTTTTCAAGTTCTCGCGCGAGTCGCTCGAGGTGCGGATCGTCGACATGCAGGAGTGCGTGCACGCCGACGTGGCCCTGGCCGCCTTCGTGCGCTGGGCCCTGCGCGACCTCTCGCGCCAGCTGCTGAAGGGCGAGCTCGAGCTGCCCGAGCACGCGCTCCTGGTGGCGGACCTGCACGCCACCGCCGAGCAGGGCAGCGCGGCGCGGGTCCACGCGCCCTTCCTCGACCTGGCCGAGCGCGACGCCGAGGGCCGCGCCCCGGTCCAGCGCGCCCTGACGGCGCTGCTCGCGGGCGCCCGTCGCTGCGCGAGCGCGGAGGAGGCGCCCTACCTGGACCTGGTCGAGCGGATCGCGGCCGCGGGCTCCCTCTCGGAGCGGATCGCCGCCGCCCTGCGCCCCTACCAGGACGACGAGGACGCCTTCACCGAGGCGGCGCGCCGGCTCTATATCGAGCTCGCCGACTGCCTGCTCGACAACCAGCCCTGGCGGGGTCGCTTCGAGCCCTGGCCCCGAGAGCGGGGGGCGGTGGGCTGAGCCCCCTGGTCCTCAGCTGCGAGCACGCCAGCCGCGCGGTCCCGCCGGGCGAGCTGCCAGGCGTCGACGCCGCGCACCTCGAGGGACACCAGGCCTGGGACGAGGGCGCCGCCGAGCTGGCTCAGGGGCTGGCCCAAGCCCTGGGCGCGCCGCTCTTCCTGGGCGAGGTCTCACGCCTGGTCGTCGACCTCAACCGCGCCGAGACCAACCCCGAGCTGATCCCCGCCGAGAGCTTCGGGCTCGCGATCCCCGCCAACCGCGACCTCCCGCTCGCCGAGCGCGAGCGGCGGCTGGCGCGCTACCACCGCCCCTACCGCGGGCGGGTCCGCGCCGCGGTCGAGGCTGCCCTGGCGACGCGGGGTCGCTGCCTGCACCTCTCGGTGCACAGCTTCAGCAGCGTGCTGGGCGAGCGCCGCCGCGAGGTCGAGGTGGGGGTCCTGTTCGACCCGGCTCGCCCGAGCGAGGTCCGCGCCAGCGAGGCGCTGCTGGCCGGCCTGCGCGAGCGCGGCTGGGACGCGCGCGCCAACGAGCCCTACCTGGGGATCGACGACGGGCTGACGACCTGGCTGAGGACGGAGCTCGGCGCGCCGGACTACGCGGGGCTCGAGCTCGAGGCCAGCAGCGAGCTGATCGCCGCGGGCCGGCTGCCTCAGCTGGTGGCGGACCTGGTGGCCCTCCTGAAGGGCCACGCCTGCGGCTGACTCCCGCTCCGAGGCGGGCGAAGAGCGCGACGAGATCGAAGAGACACGTTTTGAAGGACCTCTCCCCGCAAGAGGGAGCGTGCTGCCAGTTACACCATTCGGCCTCGTAGTGGCCGAACCAGGACTTGAACCGATGGAGTCCCTTCAGCATTCGCGCTGAGTCTCGTTGTCTAGTGTCCACGACGAGTCGTTCGAGAAACGACGTTCCGGCGAGTCTGCTGATTCCTCCACGCCCCTCCCCAAACGAGCGGAGGGACGGCGGGACTTGCACCCGCACGGTGATCGCTCACCACCAGATCCTTAGCGTTGTAGTTCCTCAGGCATTCGTGGACGTGTAGGAAGGCTTCGCGACGAGGGGGCGAGAAAGGGCATGGGCCGAGGCCCGTCTGCTGCTCTACCGCTGAGCTACCTACCCTCGAAGTGGGCAGGGTGGGATTCGAACGCCACGACCGGCAGGTTGAAGATGTACTTCCTCTGGCATTCGCGAAGCGTAGTTCGTTGAGCCGACGCCTCCCTGGACGCGGGAGGCGCGGGCGGGTGTCACCACCCGCCCGCGCGCTCACGCGAGCGAGATCGCCTCGATCTCGCCGACCCACTGCGCGGGGCTCATGTCCCCGCGCACGAAGGTCGCCAGCTGGTCGAACACGGCGTCCGAGAAGCCGCCGACGTTCATGACCTCCCCGGGCGCGTCGGGCGCCTGGGTCGAGCCGTAGGGCTGGAGGTCGATACAGACCATGCGCGCGCCCGGGTTGCGGACCTGGAACTCGCGGAAGGCCTCCATGACGCCGGTCGCCCGGCCCCAGCGAGAGGTCCCCCGCGCGTCGACCCAGCTCTCGCAGTCCGAGACGATCACGATCAGCCCGCCCGTGGCGCGCTGCTCGTTGAGGTGCCGGAGCGCCGCGCCCAGGTCGGTGCCGCCGCCCCCGAAGCGCGCCAGCCGCGCCGCGTTCTTCATGATCGCCGCGCGCGGGTCGAGCCCGTGCTCGGCGTGAACGCGGGTGTCGACCGGGAGCACGCTCGAGCCCGGGTTGCGCCGCAGGAGGGTCGCCGCGATCAGCGCCGCGACGTCCACACAGCGCACCTTGGAGCTCGCGCCCTTGCGGTGCCCCGTGATCGGAGAGCTCATGCTCCCCGACACGTCGACCACCACGTGGGCCTCGGTCCCCAGGCTGGGCACGTTCTCGGTCGCGACCTCCATCGCCTGCTCGAGCGCGTCCCGAACCAGCCCCGGCACGGCCTGCCCCACGTTGAGGAAGGCCGCGAAGAGCTGGTAGGGGAAGGCCCGCGCCGCGCGGACCTCGTCGCTGCTCGCCAGGCGCAGGGCCAGCGCGTCGGCCATGCCCTCCACCTCGAACACGCCGTGGCGCGCGTAGGTGTTGAGGTTCATGCGCGTCTGGTGCCAGCGCCCGCGCAGGGCGATCTGAGCCCACTGCTCGCGGGTCAGCTCGAGCGAGGTCAGCATGCGGAAGTCGACCTCGGGCAGCTCGGCCCGCTCGCCCCGCTTGAAGGCCTCGTAGTCGACGACGACCCGCGGCAGCGCCGCGGGGTCGTGCGGACGCCCGAGCAGGTAGCCGTAGAGCGCCCGCCGCGCGTCGCTCCGCGGCCGCGGGTGGACCATCTTGATCACGTCCGCCAGCGAGGGCGAGTTGCCGACCGAGCCCCGGAAGAGCTGCTCGTCGCTGCGCGCCTCGAGCCACTCGCGCACGAGGCGCTTGGGGCCCGAGCCGAGCGAGCGCCGCCCGAAGGCGCCCGAGCGCATCATCTGGACGAAGCCGCGCAGCATGCGCGGGTTGTCGATCACGCGCGGGAAGACCCGCGCCAGCAGGGCGGGGTCCGCCTTGCTGAGCATGGCGCACAGCGCCGCCGGCATGTCCTTCATCTGCCCGCGCTGACGCGCGTAGAGCGCGGTCTTGGCGACGAACTCGGGCGAACACTGATCGGCCGCGCGGCGGATCCCCTCGAGCTGGTCGACGGGCTCGCCGTAGAAGGTCTGGTTGAAGGTCCCAGTCGCGGCCAGCTGCGCCAGGGCGTGGCGCGGCCCGAAGGCGTAGGCCAGCCCGCCGGCCTCGTTCAGGCTGTCGGCGGGAGGGGCAGAGCGGCCGCGGTGGGAAGAGAAGAGCTGCTGGTTGGGCATGGAGTCCTCGTCTGGAGCTCCATACCGATCCAGCGGGGGACTGCTGTCGCCCCGCCTCTGCGTTAGGGCTGGGGCTCTTCGGCGTCCTCGCCGAAGAAGGCGAGCACCTCCTCGGCCCGCGCCAACGCGTCCTGACGACCACGCTCGATCAGCTGGGTCGCGAAGGCCTTGTCGAAGAGCAGGTAGCTGGCCCAGTCGGATTCGCGCTCGGAGCGAGACTCGACGCGGAGCGCGCCGAGGAGCAGCCGAGTCACCCCGCTGAGGCGCGAGCTGCGCGCGAGCTCGCGCAGGGTCTCCGCGGCCAGCTCGCCGATGTCGAAGGAGGGGCTGAAGGTCAGCACGTCCAGGGGCTGATAGCTCGTCCCGCGCGTCGAGGAGAGGACGGCCTCGACCTCCGCGTAGGCCTCCGCGCTCAGCGAGCCCTGGAGCACCTCGAGGAGCTGGTTGGTGCGCTCGAGGACGTGCAGGTCGTAGACCACGGGGTCGAGGAAGAGCGCGTTCAGCAGCTTGCCCCCCAGCAAGAAGGGGTCGGGGTAGGGCAGGGGGGACTGGCGCTCCGTGGGGGCGCAACATGGCTCACGACGCTTCGCGAGCGAGACCACGATCAAGCGACGCGCGCCGGCGCGAATCGGCGGCGCGAGGGGGGTGTTGAAGCGCAAGCCGCCGTCGCAGTAGTGGTGGGAGCCGACGCGGCGCGCTGGAAAGAGGAAGGGGATCGCGGCCGAGGCCAGCACGTGCTCGGCGCGGACCTTGGCGCTGACCGAGACCCGGCGGGGGTCCTTGCTCGCTCGATAGACGACCCCCGGCGCCAGCTCGCAGAACACGGTCGTGCAGCCCGTCGCGATATCGAGCGTGGGGACCATCAGCCCCTGCACGCGGCCGCTCGCGACGTTGGCGTCGAGCGCCGCCCAGGGGATCGCGCCGCCGACGAGCTCTTCGAGCGCGCGGGGGTCGAGCAGCGAGCGGCCGAAGCGCGCCGCCGGGGACTCGGGTCGCAGCCGCCCCAGCCCAGGGACCTTCGCCAAGCGCTCGCGCCAGCGCGCGAAGCCGCCGAAGAGCGGGCGCAGGTGCACGTCGAGCGAGAGCTCGTTCCAGATCCGCGCCAGGCTGCGCACCCCGAGGTCGGGCTCCTCGGCGTGGGCGGCCAGGTAGGCGGCGTTGATCGCGCCCACCGAGGTGCCCGAGAACATGTCGAGCGGGAGCCGGCCTTCGCGCTCGCGCAGGATCTCGTAGAGCCCGGAGACGACGCCGACCGCGTAGGCGCCGCGCGCGCCGCCTCCCGACAAGACCAGCGCGGTCGTTCGATCGCTCTTCTGCACGCTGCACCTCGCAGCAGGAGGTTAACCCGCTGCGCGAGTGGAGCCTCGCCAAGGCGTCGACCGCGCTTGGCTAGAACTCCTTGCCGGCCTCGGCGCGCTTGGGCAGGTAGCGCTCCAGCTCGCGCACGGCGCGCTCGACCGTCTTGTCGAAGCGCTCGGGCCACTCGGTGCGGCGCAGCTCGTCGAGCTGCGCGCGCGCCTCGGCGTGCTTGCCGGCGCGCAGGAGGACCTTGGCCAGGCCGATCACGCCGCCCGGCTCGTCCTTGCGCAGGCGGACGACCTGACGCCAGTGGAGCGCGGCCGCGTCGAGCTGGGTCTGCTTCTCGCGCACCTCCGCCAGGGCCTGCTGGGCCGCGGCCTCGTTGGGCTGCATTTCGACCACGGTCGTGTAGGCCCGCTCGGCGGCCTCGGGCTGGCCAGCCTTGGCGTAGCGGTCGCCCAGCTCGACGTAGAGCTGAGGCGAGTGCCCCTGGACCTGCGCCAGGGCCAGGATCTGGGCGGCGGCTCGGTCGGGCTGACCGCTCCGGTCGTAGGCCTGGATCAGGAGGCGCTGCGCCTCGGCGTCGTTGCTGCGGGCCTCGACCGAGAGCTCGAGCTGGGTGACCGCCTGCTCGAAGGACCGGCGCTGGAGGTAGACCTCCCCGATCGCCTTGCGCAGGAGCGGGTTCTCGAGCCCGCTCTCGCTCACCTCGGCGTCGAGGTGGCGCACGTAGCCGTCGAGGTCCTTGGCGTTGCGGAGCACCGCGCTCAGCTGCCCGAGCGCCTGGCGGCGCCGGCGCTGGCTGTGGCTCCAGCTGATCACCGCGCCCGCGGCGGCGTCGACTGCGCCGATCGTGTCGCCGAGCTGGCTGCGCACCTGGGAGAGCTCGCCGTAGTAGCGGGCCAGGGTCGAGCCGCCCACGCCGCGCCCGCCGCGTGAGCGGGTGTGCAGGTTGATCGCCTCCTCGAAGAGGTCACCCGCCTGCTCGAGGCGCGCGGTCGCGAGGCAGGTCCGCGCCACCTGGGCGATCTCGCCCTCGCGCCAGCGCTTCTCCTCCTTCAGCCAGCCGATCGTGGCCTGAAGCGTCTTGGCCGCCAGGGGCTGGCGACCCGCGTGGTGGGCCGACTCGACCAGCCACAGCCGGTAGCGCAGCTCGCCGCGCTCGGCCACGAGCGCCTCGAGGATCGGGAGCGCCTCGGGGTGGCGGTTCAGCTCGCGCAGCCAGGTCACGAGGCGAATCCGCCCCTCGCGCGCCAGGCGGCCGGCGGCGTGGCGCTCGGCGAGGATCTCGACGCCGCGCGCGCGCTCGTTGAGGCCCTTGTAGAGGTAGTGCGCCACGCGCATCAGGACCACCTCGCGCTGGCCGTGCTGGCTGAGCACCCGCTCGGCGGCCTGGCGGAAGTCCCCCGCGGCGCTGCTCCAGAAGTGGGAGTGGCCCACGCGGTAGATCGAGCCGTTGCGGCCGCGCCCCTCGCGCAGCTCCTCGCGCAGCGCGGCGACGACCACCGCCAGGGTGCGCGTGCGCAGCGCGCCGCCCAGCTTGCCGGCCTCGTGCTTGGCGCGCGTCAGGCGCCAGCCCTGCTGGCTCCAGAAGTCCCAGCCGCAGAGGCGCAGCCAGCGCGGCTCGCTCTCGGCGCGGGTCACGAGGAACTCGACCGCCTGGCGCGGGCTGGCGACCTGCAGGATCAGGTCCGAGACCTGGCCGACCATGTTCTGGCCGTTGCGGTAGCGGAAGCGGTTGAGCGCCCGCGGCAGCACCGCGAAGCCGAGCTTGATCGCGTCGGGCGCCACGGCCTGGCGCGCCTGGGCGCGCTGCTGGCGCCGGACGCGCTGGCCCTCGCGGTAGTCCGCCCGGGTGCGGATCAGCTGCACCGCCGCGTTGACCACCTGGTAGGCCAGATACTCGTTGCGCGCCTTGGGCAGCTCCTCGGCGAGGCGCTCCAGCAGCGCCGTGTAGAGCGCCCCTTCGCGGCCGAGCGAGACCTCGCCGCCCTGACGCAGGCAGTTGACGTAGAGCCGGAACAGGCGCTGCTCGGCCTGCTGCTCCTCGCTCTGGTTGCGGGCCAGCTTCTGCTCGGCCTGGAGCACCTGCTCGCCGCGCCGCCAGGAGCCCGTGCCCTCGAGGTAGCTGACCCAGGTGTTGAAGGCGCCCCGCGCGCTGCTGGGCAGGCGGCCGCTCGAGTCGCGCTGGGCCGAGAGCGCGCCCTCGAGCACGCGCACCGCCTCGTCGCGCTGCTGGTAGCTCCACAGCAGCTGGGCCAGGCTGGCGCTGAGGTTGAGGTGGTGCTCGCTGCCCGCCTCCTCCTCGGCGCAGAGCTCGCGGACCTTGGCCACCTGGAAGCGAGCCAGCTCAGGCTGGCGCAGGCGCCCCTGCTGGGTCAGGAAGTTGGCCATCAGCAAGCGCTCGCCCGACTCCCACTCACCGCGCTTGAAGGCGCGGCCCAGGGCCTCGAGGGCGGCCTGGGTGTGCTGGCGCACGCCGTGGTTCTGGCTGGCCGCGCGGTGCGCGACGAGGAACTCGAGCAGGTCCTGCGCCCGCTTGTCGACCGTGGTCTGGGCGCGCTCGCGCAGCTGGACCAGGTTGGCCTGCAGGCGGTCGAAGGTCGCCTCCTCCTGGAGCAGCTGCGTCACCTGGCGGAAACAGCTCAGGAGCGAATAGACGCGCTGGCTGCCCGCGCCGAGCGTCGCCTCGGGCACGCAGGCCAGCAGGCGGAAGTCGCGGGTCGTCCCGTAGTAGCGGCGCAAGAGATAGCCGTGCTGCTCGGGGCGCTGCGCCTTGCGGAACAGGGCCTGGAAGCGGACCGGCACGTCGGCCTGCAGCTCCTCGGGCACCTTCTTGCCGCGGCGCTGGTAGCGGCTGTAGAAGTCGCTGTTGAGCCCGCTCTGGAGGCGCCACTCGTTGAGCTGCTCCCAGGAGCGGAGCTTGGCGCGCTCCGAGTCGGCGCGGCGATCGAGCAGCAGGTAGAGGTCCGCCACCCGCTGCCACTCGTCGTAGCTGAGCTCCTTGGCGAGCTTCTCCAGCACGCCCACGGCCTGCTCGAGCTCGCCGCGCTCGGCGTAGAGGAAGGCCAGCGCGCGGCCCCACTTGCGGTCCTCGACCTCGCTCGCGTCCCCGAACCAGGCGACCAGGCGCTGGCGCAGGGGCTCGAGCTCTTCGCTCGCGAGCAGGAGCGAGTAGAGGATCTGGCGCCAGTCGAGCAGCTCGTTCTTCTTGGCGAGGGCCTGGTCGATCAGCTTGGAGAAGGGCGCGCGCGCCTCGGCCCGCAGGGCCTCGGGGGCGTCGGCCAGGAGCACGATCTGCGTCGCGCAGGCCCGCGAGGCGGCCACGCGCCAGCGCAGGTCGCGGGCGGGTGAGCCGGCCGCGGCGCTGGCCTGCTCGATCGCGAGCGCGAGCAGCGCCCGCGACTCGGCCAGCAGCGGCTTGGCGTCAGCGCGCAGCTTGACCCCTAGCCAGAGGGCCTCCAGCCGCGCCCAGGCCCGCAGGGGCTCGGGCAGGGTCGGGCCGCGCTGGCCGAGCGCCTCGCGCAGGGCCAGGCGCGCCTTGCGCAGCAGGGCCTCGCGGCGGGTCTTCAGCTGGCGCCGGTCGAGCTCGTTGCGGTCGGGCTCGGCCTCGAGCAGGGCCGCGGCCCGGGCGCTCGCGCGCCAGGCGTTGAGCTCGTGGTAGCTCGCGACCCAGTCGTTGAGCGCGACCTGGCGCGCCTCGCCCTGCTCGCTCTCGAGGGGGCCCAGGCGGAGGAAGGTCGCCCGCAGCTCCTGCTCGGCCTCCTCGCTCCAGGGACCCTGGCGGAGCAGCGTGGCCAGCTCGTCGGCGTAGGCGCGCTGGGCGGCGGGCTGCTTGGACTCGCCCAGGAGCTTGCGCACCCGGGCCAGGTTCAGCTCGCGCCCGCCGTGGCGCTGGACCAGGCCGCCGAGCAGGTCACGCGCCTCGGCGTCCTTGCTCTGCTCCCAGCGGGCGAAGACCCGCTTCATGACGCTCTCCCAGCCCTTGGTCTCCTGGTCGGGCTGGTAGCCGACCTGGCGCAGCCACTCGGCGAGGGCCGAGAGGCGCGGCGCGCTCAGCTCCTCGACCCCGCGCTCGAGCAGGGTGTAGAGCCGCGGCCAGAGCTCCTTGGCCTCGTCGGTGCGGCGGAAGCGCCAGTCGGTCACGACCTGCCACACCACCGACTCGGGGTCGACGTGGGCAGGCGCCTCGTAGCCGAAGACCTCCGGCTTGCGCGAGGCGAAGGCGTCCACGACCCGGACCAGCAGGGCCGCGCGCTCGGGCACGATCCACTGGCAGTGGAAGGCCTGGCAGTTGCCGAGGGCGTGGCTGACCGCGCCGCGCAGGCGCGCCCAGCTCCGCTCGTCCGTGGCCCCCTTCTCGACCACGGCCGCGATCCAGGCCTCCAGCCGCTGGCCGGCCTCCTCCTCGCGGTCCAGCAAGACCAGGGCGCTCAGGACCCGGTTGGCCAGCGAGGCGTCGAAGGCGACCTCGGCGCCGGCGGCGTCCCAGGCGTCGATCTGCTTGACCAGGGCCTCGTAGCGGTAGTCGTCCCACAGGATCGAGGCGATCGTGCCGCGCAGGCTGCGCTGCTCGTGCTCGGTCCAGGGGGCGTGCTCCTTCAGCGCGGCGGCCAGGTAGCTCAGCGCCGCGTCGACCTCGCCGCGGGCGAAGAGCGCGCGGGCGTATTGGGTGTGCGTGCCCACGATCGTGGGGTAGCGCGCGGCCAGCTCCTTGTGGCGCGCGAACACGGCCTCGGGGCGGCCGCTGTTGGTCAGCGCGTAGAGCGCCTGCTGCTCCCACTCGTAGGCGACCTGCTCGCGCTGCTGGCGCGTGTAGACCGGCTTCAGCAGCTCGCAGAGGTCGAGGGTCTCCTGGCCGCGGTGCAGGGCCGAGCTGGCCCAGGACAAGAGCCCGCGGGCCTGGGTCAGCTCGGCGGGGCGAGCCTTGGCGGCCAGGGCCTGCGCCTCGCCGCGGAGCAGCGCCGCGAGCTCCTCGTTGCGGCGGCGGACCTGCCCGTAGGTCGCCTGGAGCGCGAAGCGGCTGAGGGCCTGCAGGGCGTCGCTCTGCCACAGCCCGCCCACCTGAGCGTCGGCCTCCTCCCACTTCTGGGCGGCCACCAGGGGGCTGAGCGCGACCAGCCGGTCCTCGAGGCGGGCCTTGCCGCCCTCGAGCGCCTGGCGGGCGGCGTCGATCCCGGGGAGCTCCCCGATCAGGGTGCCCGCGGCCTTGGGGGCCAGCAGCCCCGCGAAGGCCTGCTGGGCGGCGTCAGCGGCCAGGGTCCGGTAGGCGTAGCGGGTCGTCCCGGTCGCCTCGCCCTTGGGCCCGTAGGAGGTGAGCGAGCCGGGCAGCCAGGCGCCGCCGACCTCGACGAAGTCGCCGAAGCGCAGCTCGTGATAGGCGCGCCCGTAGCTGAGGTAGCGCACCCGCTCGACCAGCGCGCGCTTGGGGTCGAGGGTCAGCTCGAGCGAGGGCTGGCGCGAGGGGCGGCGCATCCAGGGGTAGTGGTTCTGCCCCGCCGGCGGGGCGAGGCGAACGACGGTCTTGCCGGCGACCGTCTGGACGCTGGCGCTGTAGCCGGCGTAGCGACGGAGCTCCAGGCCGAGGAACCAGGGCACGACCGCGGGCGCGCTCCCGGCGTCGCCCTCCTCGCTGGCGCGGGTCCGGCCGAGGCCCCAGGTCGTGGCGAGCTCGCCGCGCTCCTTGCCCACCAGCCAGGAGAGCTGCGTCCCCTCACCGGGGAGGTGCACCCGGCGCACGGCCCAGGCCTCGGCGCCGAGCAGGGCCAGGCCCTCGCCGCTCGAGCGCTCGCGGCCGCGGTGGTCCGTGCGCGAGCCCGTGGTCTTGACCTCGAGCACGGCCCCGAGCTTGGCCAGCCAGCCGGCCCGGTCGAGGGCCAGCAGCGGCGCGCGCGCGGGGTCCTCCCAGGTCGGCTCGAAGGGCCGCCGGGGCGCGGGGATCTGCGGGAACAGGTTCAGCAGCCCGTTCCAGGCCTGCGCCGGGCGCTCGTCGCGCAGCGGCAGGAAGCCGCTCTTGGCCAGCGCGTTGGCCGCCGCGCTCTGAATCCGGCTCTGGCGCGGGCTGCGGCGACGGAAGCGCCCGCTCATGGCGCGCCGGTCGGCGTAGCCCAGCTCCGACTTGGCCTCGGCGCGCTTCTCCATGGCCTCGGCGGCCGGGGCCTCCTCGGCCGGCATGGGCGGCGCGGCCGGCGCGGGGGCCGCGTCCGCCTCGGGCTCGGCGCCCTCCAGGCTCTTGTCGCTGAGGTTGCTCAGGTCCGTGCCCTTGGGGACGTCGCGCGAGAGCTCGAGCTCCTCCTCGCGCAAGACCACGCCGCCGTCGGCGTCGTCCTTGGCCCCGCGGGAGCGCATCGCCAGCTTGCGCTTGGCGCCGCCCCAGCCCGCCTGGCCCTGCTGACCGGCGGGGCCGCCGCCGGGTGCCGCGGCCGAGGCCGTCTTCAGCACCTCGCCCTGGGCGGCGAGCTGGATCAGGCCGGCCTTCTCGCGCTGGAGCAAGTCGACCAGGCCGCGGTTCATGTCGCTCAGCGACTCGAGCAGCTTGGCGCGCAGCTCGACGCGCCACTTCTTGGCCGCCTTGAGCTGCTGCTGGCGCAGGGCGTAGTTGGCGTTGTCCCGCCCCTGGGCGAAGAAGTCCTCCCCGTCGCGCATTCGGAAGCGCTTCTTGACGTTGAAGCGCTCGCGGTCCGCCTCGGACTCGAGCACCAGGAAGCTGGTGTAGGGCGTAATGATCTGGAAGTCCTCCGAGAGCGCGATCACGCGCTCCTGGGTGGCCTGGCTCCGCCCCTGCTCAAGCAGGGCGTCCAAGTGGCGGCGCGCCCACAGGCGCGGCACGAAGGAGTTGCCAACCCCGGGCGGGGTCTTGGTCTCGACCACCGTGTCGGCCGAGATCAGCTCGCGCCCGATCCGGGCCCGGACCTCGACCTTGCCCGAGAGCCCGCCCTTGCTCGGCTGGAAGCGCCCGACCAGCACGTGCTGAGTGCCCAGGGGCAGGTTGGGGAGCGTGCTCGGATAGACCGCGGCGGTCGCGAAGCCGCGGAAGGCGACCTCGAGGTCCTCGAGCTTGGGGCTGAGGATCTCGCGCAGGAGCTCGGCCGCCGTCGCGGCCGGGT